>JAFLEC010000234.1 GCA_017302095.1 Lysobacterales bacterium
CGACAAGCGCAGCAAGTTCGTCCACTACCGCCCGCTGGTCGCGATCCTCAACAACCTGGAATTCGACCACGCCGACATCTTCCCCGACGTCGCCGCGATCCAGCGCCAGTTCCACCACCTGGTGCGGACGGTGCCGCGCCGCGGCCGGCTGGTCGTCAACGGCCACGACGCGCGCCTTGCCGAGGTGCTGGAGATGGGCTGCTGGACCCCGGTCGAACGCTTCGGACTGCATGACGGCGTGTCCGACCCCGACTTCGAGTGGTGCGCGCGCAAGCTGCGCGACGACGGCAGCGCGTTCGCCGTCGTGCATCGCGGCCGCGAGGTCGGGATCGTCGAATGGCCGCTGCTGGGCGACCACAACGTGCTCAACGGACTGGCGGCGCTGGCCGCCTGCGCGGCGGTTGGCGTCGACGTCGCGGGCATCCTGCCGGCGCTGGCGCGGTTCCGCAGCGTCAAGCGGCGGATGGAGGTGGTCGGCACGCATGCGGATATCGCCGTGTACGACGACTTCGCCCACCATCCCACCGCGATCGCGACCACGCTGGCCGGGCTGCGCGCGAAGGTCGGCGACGCCCGCATCGTGGTGGCGATGGAGCCGCGCAGCAATTCGATGCGGCTGGGCGCGCATGCCGATGCGCTGGCGCCGTCGCTGGACGTGGCCGATGCGGTTGTCTTCCTCGCGCGGCCGGAACTGCCGTGGGATGCCGACAAGGTGATCGCGGCGATCCGTGGCGATGCGCAGGCGGTGCCGGATGCCGATGCGCTGGTCGCACGCCTGCGCGACCTCGCGCGTGCCGGCGACCACGTGGTGTTCATGTCCAACGGCGGTTTCGACGGCGCGCCGCGGCGCTTCCTCGCCGCCTTGCGGGATGGCTGAGCCGCGTTCGCTGCCGCTGTTCCCGCTGCGCACCGTGCTGGTGCCCGGGGCGGCGCTGGACCTGCGGATCTTCGAGCGGCGCTACCTCGACATGGTCCGTGACTGCGGGCGGCAGGGCGGCGGCTTCGGCGTGTGCCTGATCGTCGAGGGCGACGAGGTCGGCGCGCCCGCGACCCCGGCCGCCTATGGCACCGAGGCGGTGATCGAGGATTTCGGGACCACCCCGGACGGCCTGCTGTCGCTGCGCGTGCGCGGCCGCCGGCGCTTCCATGCCGCGGCGACGCGGGTCCGCGACAACGGCCTGCTGGTCGCGGACGTCGACTGGCGCGAGGATGTCGCAGGGGCGATGCGGCTGCGCCCGGAACATGCCCTGCTGGCCGAACTGCTGCGCCGGATCCTGGTGCAGGTGGCGGATGCCGGCCTCGAGGGCGGCTCCGGCGATCCCGATCCCGCCCTGTTCGAGGATGCGCCGTGGGTGGGCTGGCGCCTTGCGGAGTTGCTGCCGCTCAGCCTGTCCCAGCGCCAGCGCTTGCTGCAGCTCGACGATCCCCACGAACGCCTGCAGCGCCTGCTCGACGGCATCGCCGAACAGGCCGGTCCCGGCTGAGCCGCGGCCTCAGGGCGGGTCGATCCGGACCTGCAAGGGCGCATCCGGACCGCGCAGGCTCGCGGCGAGGGCGCCGAGATCCGCGGGCAGCGCATGCGCATGCGGCTGCGGCAGCCACAGGGTGAGCAAACCGAGGTGTCGCTGCGCCTGCATGCGTTCGTGGCGTATCACCCAGAGCGGCGTGCCACTGGACAGGCGGACCGGCGCCGGCCAGATCCGCAGCACGTCCAGGGTGTCGGAGCGTTCGCCCTGGCGTCGCATCAGCAGGGCTTCCGGGCGCGCGTCCAGCGCGACCGGCAGGACCGGCTGCCGCGCCAGCGGCGTGTCCTCGTCGAGCAGGCCGATCACCCGCGTCCAGTCCGCCGCCGGTTGCGCGCGCCATCCGCCGGCTTCCAGTCGGCGCCGCAGCAGGGCGAGGTCGCCGCGCACCTGCAGGTCGAAATGGTGCGGATCGTCGATGCCTTGTGCGTCCCATCGCGCATCCGCGACCACCACCGTCGGCGGCGGCGGTTCGAAGCGGGCGAGCAGGCGGTCCATGTTGCGCGGGGCATGCCACAGCGCCACCAGCAGGAAGCTGCCGTAGAAGGTCCAGGCCAGCGGTCGCATCCAGAACGAGCGCGCGCTGCGCCGGCGATAGGCGATGCCGAGCACCAGCAGCCACACCACGCCGAGCAGCACGCCGCCGGTGACGTCGCTCAACCAGTGCGCCCCGAGGTACAGCCGGGCGAAGCCAACCAGCGCGGTGGCGATGCCGGCCAGCAGGTACGGCCAGACGCGCTGGCGGCCGGGCAGTTCGCGTGCGATCAGCACCGCGAAGAAGCCGAACACCACGGTGGTCATGGTCACCGCGACCGACGGGAAGCCGAAGCCGGCGACCGCGGTCGGCGGGCGCGGCATGTCGGCCACCGCGTCCAGCCCGGTGGTCAGCAGCAGCCCCACCGCGATCGCCGCCGCCCAATGGACTGCCGCCATCCAGCGCTTGCGCCAGAGCAGCCAGGCCATCGCCGCCAGCGCCGGCAAGCCCAGCACCGGCGCGCTGCCGATCGCCGCCATCGCTGCCATCAGGCGATCGGCCAGCGGGTTGCGCAGCGCGAACATGAAGGCGTGCACCTCGTGGTCGAGCAGCGAGGGGCCACCTCGCATCAGCAGCGATGCGCTGAACCAGGCCCACAGCCACGCCACCGAGAACAGGCAGACCGCGAGCAGCAGCAACGAGGCGGACTCCGGCCGGCGCGGGTCGATCACCGCAGCGGTGTAACGGCCCAGTCGTGGGTGCGCACGGGTCCAGAGCAGCGCGCGCGCAAGCAGGTTGTCGGCATGGCTGGCGAACCAGCGCCAGGTGTAGAGCACCAGCGCCCACGCCAGCGCCAACGCGGCGAACAGGCCCAGCAGCACCAGCGCGAGTTTGTCGGCCACCGCGGCGACCGCGTCGTAGGACGCGCCGAAGATCCAGCCGGGGGCGAGGAAGGCACCGGCCCAGGCCAGCGCGGCGAACGCGCTCGCGGGGGCGTACTGCCGCAGCGGCATGTGCAGCATGCCGGCCACCGCAGGCACGAACGGACGCACCGCACCGACGAAGCGGGCGGTCACGATGCCCTTGCTGCCGTGCCGGCGGAACAGGGTTTCGCCGCGCTCGAGCAGGGCCGGGTAACGCTTGAACAGCCAGAGGTCGCGCATCGCCGGGCCCCAGCGGCGGCCGATCCAGTAGCTCAGCGCGTCGCCGGCGAAGGCGCCGGCCGCTGCGCACACCACCGCATACGGACCATTGATGTGGCCGAGGCCGATCAGCGCGCCCACCGCGAACAGCAGGGGCAGCGCCGGGACCACGATGCCGACCACCGCCAGCGCATCGCAGAACGCCACCAGGAACACCAGCAGCCCCGCGGCCTGGGGATGCGCGCCGATCCAGGCCACCGTGTTGTCGAACCAGGCGCTG
>JAFLEC010000235.1 GCA_017302095.1 Lysobacterales bacterium
CGTCGGCACGCCCGACGCGCTGGATCCCGCCGCCCTGCGCGCGCCGGAAACCATCGGCGAGGCGCTCGCGCAGCTCGAGAAATCGCTGGCCCGCGACCCCGACCAGGCTGAAGGCTGGATGCTGCTGGGCATGGCCTACCAACGCGAGGGCGAGTTGGCGAAATCGCGCGATGCCTATGCACGTGCAGCTCGCCTGGCGCCGGCCGATCCCGACGCGCTGACCGAAGCCGCGCAATCGCGTGCCCTTGCCGCGCCCGACCGCCGCTTCGACGCCGCGTCGGTGGCGATGCTGGAGGCCGCGTTGAAGGCCAGCCCCGACCACCAGCGTGCACGCTGGTTCCTCGGCGTCGCGCAACGCCAGGCCGGCGACACCGCCGCCGCAGCCGCCACTTGGGAACCCTTGCTCGGCGTGCTCCAGGGCGGTACAGCCGACACCCTGCGCAACGAGGTCAATGCCGCCCGCGCCGCAGCCGGGCTCGCACCGCTGGCGCCGCCCGCGCCTGCAGCCGCGCCTGCAGGTGCCTTGCAGGTCAAGGTCGAGCTCGCCCCGGGCTTCGCCGCGCGCGTGCGCCTGGACGGCAATGCGCAGGTGTTCTTGATCGCGCGCCAGCCCGGCGGTCCGCCGATGCCGGTGGCGGCCGAACGCCACGCGGTCGCCGAGCTGCCCTTCACCACCACGCTGGACGATGCCGACAGCCCGATGCCGACAATGAAGCTCTCGCAACTGCGCGAAGTCGAACTCGTGGCGCGGCTGTCGGCCAGCGGCGATGCGATGAAGCAGGACGGCGACATCGAATCGGCGCCGGTGCGCGTCGTGCTGCCGGCGAAGGACACGGTGACCCTGCGGATCGGCGTGCCCTGAGCCGGGCCGACCAGGGCATGTACGCATGCCGCGCGGTGATCGCGGTGCGCATGCACCGCCCCGCTACACTGCGCGCATGACCGAATTCATCCCGCCAGGCACGCACTGGTTCGCGCTGCCCTCGCCGTTCCCGATCAAGCGCGGCGGTGCGTTGCACGGCGCGCGCATCGCCTATGAAACCTGGGGCACGCTGTCGCCGGCCCGCGACAATGCGATCCTGGTGCTCACCGGCCTGTCGCCCGACGCGCATGCGGCCTCGAACCCCGGCAACCCGGCGCCTGGCTGGTGGGAGTGGATGATCGGCCCCGGCAAGCCGATCGACACCGACCGCTGGTTCGTGGTGTGCGTGAATCCGCTGGGCAGCTGCAAGGGGAGCACCGGCCCGGCATCGGCGGATCCCGCCAGCGGGCAACCCTATCGGCTCGCCTTCCCCGACCTGTCGATCGAGGACATCGCCGATGCCGCGGCGGCCACCGTGCACGGCCTCGGCATTGCACGCCTCGCCTGCGTGGTTGGCAACTCGATGGGCGGCATGACCGGGCTGTCGCTGCTGGCGCGCCATCCCGGGATCGCCCGCGACCACGTCAACATCTGCGGGGCCGCACGCGCACTCCCGTTCTCGATCGCGGTGCGCTCGCTGCAGCGCGAGGCGATCCGCCTCGACCCGGCCTGGGCCAACGGCCAGTACGACGATGCCCACTACCCCGAATCGGGCATGCGCATCGCGCGCAAACTGGGCGTCATCACTTATCGTTCGGCGCTGGAATGGCATGGCCGCTTCGGCCGCGTGCGGCTGGACTCCGACCGCCGCGACGACGAAGACCCCTTCGGCCTCGAATTCGAGGTCGAAAGCTACCTCGAAGGCCACGCGCGCCGCTTCGTGCGCCGCTACGATCCGAACTGCTACCTCTACCTCAGCCGCTCGATGGACTGGTTCGACATCGGCGAAAGCTGCGGCCACGCCGGCGACACCCACCGCGGCCTCGCTGCGATCCGCAGGCTGGAACGGGTGCTGGTCATCGGCGTGAACACGGACATCCTGTTCCCGATCGAGCAGCAGGAGGAAATCGCCGAGGGCCTGCGTGCGGCGGGTTGCGCAGTCGAGTTCCAGCCGATGCCCTCGCCGCAGGGCCATGACGCATTCCTCGTCGATGCCGAACGCTTCGGTCCGGCGCTGCGCGCCTTCCTCGGCGAAGCGTCTCATTCCGGCATGGAATGACGCCATAACCAAAAGCGGTAGTAGACTCGGGGACCATGACCACGTCATGTCCCACGCTCGAGCACGCGCTCTCCGACTTCCCCGGCCGCCAGGCCCTGATCGATGCGATCGACGCCGCGGTCGCGCACGACGGCTACGAGGCCATCGGGCAAGCGCTCGCGGACTCGCTGGAACGGCTGATCCAGTCCGGCACCCTGCAGTTGCCGCCGGTCGTGCTGCAGCCGGTCGGGGGCCATTACGCCCGCCGCCTGCTCTACCGCAGCCCGGAACACGGCTACGTGGTGATCGCGATGACCTGGGGCGCCGGCCAGGGCACGCCGATCCACGACCATGACGGCATGTGGGGCGTGGAAGGCGTCTGTCATGGGCACATCGAGGTCATCCCGCACCGCGTCGCGGCCCGCCAGGGCGACCGTTGGCGCTTCGAACCCCAGGCGCCGATCCTCGCCGGGCTTGGCGAGACCGCCTGCGTGTTCCCGCCGGCCGACCACCACGTCATCCGCAACGCCGGCGTCGACGAGGTCGCGGTGTCGCTGCACATCTACGAACACGACATGACCTGCTGCGGCATCTACGTCGAACAGTCCGACGGCAGCCACCTGCTGGTCCGCAAGGAACTCAGCCTGGACGCGGTGGCCTGAGCCGGCGTCGGCTATACTGCGCGCCCGCGCCGGAATGGCGGAATCGGTAGACGCAGCGGACTCAAAATCCGCCGCCCTTAAAAGCGTGTGGGTTCGAGTCCCACTTCCGGCACCAACGACGAGCCGCGCATCGCGCGGCTTTTTCGTGCCTGGCCCTCAGCTACCCGCGGCCGGCGGCACGGCGGGCGTCGGCGGGGGCGGCGGCAAGCTGCCGTTGTCTTCCTGCAGGCCGGGCTTGAACGGGACCGGCGGCGGCGGGCGCGCCGTGGCTGGTTGCTCGTTGACGTCCGGATTGACCGGATAGCAGCCGGCGCCCAATTGTAGCAGCGACACCACGCACTCCAGGCGCGTGCGCGTCCCGGGGATCGGGATCGCGACCTTCTTCAGCCCGCGCCGGACCCATTCCTGCAGCAGCGTTCCCTGCGGAACCCAGTACTGGTCGAAACGGGTCCCGCGGTATTCCAGCCCCGGGCGCTTCAGCCACGTGCCCGCACGGTCGACGTCGATGCCGGTCTGCTGGCTCCATTCGTCCGGCAATCGGACACTGCCGTCCTTGTTGAACAGGCCGTCGCCCTGGCGACCATCGCCGTTGCCGGTCCCGGCCACGTTGCGGTTCGACGCGCCCCAGTCGTCGCTCTTGGCGGCGCCCGGCCAGCCGCCCGGCGCGGGCTTCAGGGCCG
>JAFLEC010000236.1 GCA_017302095.1 Lysobacterales bacterium
GCATGCCGCCATTATCCTCCGCCAGCCACGGCCGCGGCCATGCGCCGGGGTTAGAATGCGCACCCCCGACCTCCTCCGCCACGGCCATGCCCTCCTTCGATATCGTCTCCGAAGTCGACACCCACGAACTGACCAATGCGGTCGACCAGGCCAGCCGCGAACTGACCACGCGCTTCGACTTCAAGGGCGTGGATGCGAAGTTCGTGCTCGACGACAGCGTGGTCAGCCAGTCCGCGCCGAGCGACTTCCAGCTCAAGCAGATGACCGACATCCTCAAGCAGCGGCTCACGGCCCGCGGCATCGACATCCGTTGCCTGGAGTTCGGCGACGTCGAGACCAACCTGGCCGGCGCAAGGCAGAAGGTCACCATCAAGCAGGGCATCGAGCGCGAACTGGCGAAGAAGATCCAGGCCGCGCTCAAGGACGCCAAGCTCAAGGTCGACAGCCAGATCAACGGCGACAAGCTGCGCGTGAACGGCAAGAAGCGCGACGACCTGCAGGACGCCATCGCCCTGCTGCGCAAGGCCGACTTCGGCATTCCGCTGCAGTTCGACAACTTCCGCGACTGAGCCGGCTGCCATGCACGAACCCCACGACGACGCCCCCGGCGGCCCCGACGAGGACCAGGCCATCGCCCTGACCCGGCGCTGGCTGGAGAAGGCGGTGATCGGGCTGAACCTGTGCCCGTTCGCCAAGGCGGTGTCCGCGAAGGGACAGGTGCGCTTCGCGTTCAGCGACGCGACCACCCCGCAGCAGCTGATCGAGCAACTGGGCGAGGAATTGCTGCTGTTGCGCGACACCCCGCCCGAACAGGTCGATACCACCGTGCTGGTGCACCCGCACGTGCTGCAGGACTTCCTCGACTACAACGATTTCCTCGACCAGGTCGACGCCCTGGTCGAGGCGCTGGGGCTGGACGGCGTGCTGCAGGTGGCCAGCTTCCACCCCGACTACCGCTTCGCCGACAGCGATGCGGACGACATCGAGAACTTCAGCAACCGTTCGCCCTTCCCCACCCTGCACCTGTTGCGCGAGGACAGCATCGATCGGGCGGTGGAGGCCTATCCGGATCCGGATGCGATCGTGGAGCGCAACTACGCGACCCTGCGCCAGCTCGGCCACGAGGGCTGGCGCAGGCTGTTCCAAAGCTGAGGCCGGCGGTTTTTCAGTAGCTGAAATCCAGCTTCATCCACGCGTTGCGGCCCGGCTCGTTGATCCGCACCGGATCGGCCGGGAAGCCGAAGTCGGCATTGCCGGCCAGGTTCAGGTGCTCGGCATAGGCACGGTTGAACACGTTGTCCACGCCGAAGGACAGCTGCCAGCGGTCGCCCAGGCGATAGCCGCCGTTGAGCGCCAGCGTGGCCAGGCCCGCGCTCGGCCCGATGTCGCGCCCGGTGACGTTGCCCTGGCCGATGGCGACCCGGTCCTGGCGCGCGAGCGCACGCAGCAGCGCCCCGAAGCTCCAGCGCTCACCCTCGTAGTTGGCCGACAGCCGTGCCTCCAGCGGCGGCATCTGCGGCAGCGCCGTGCCGGCGGTCCGGTTCCGGCCCCGGGTCCAGGCCAGCGTGCCAGCCAGCTTCCAGGCATCGCTGGCGGCGAACTCGAGCCCCGCTTCGGCGCCATGGGTACGTGCGTCGATGTTGGCGACCGAGGACGTCGCCCCCTTCATCCCGCCCTGGCGATAGGTGAACAGGATGTAGTCGTCGATGCGGCCGGCGTAGGCCGACAGCCAGGCCTGCACGCGTTCGCCGCGGAACTGCAGGCCGGTATCGAGCTGGGTGGTCGCTTCCGGCGCCATCCCGGCGAAGGCGTTGGCCGCGCCCGCCGGCCCGGCGTCGGCCGAGAACAACTCCCAGTAGTCGGGCATGCGCGTGGTGTGCCCGACCCCGGCGTACCAGGTCAGCGGCATGGCGGACAGCTCCTGTTCGAAGCGCACGAATCCACCCTTCAGGGTTTCGCGGCGGGTGACGCCGGCGGTGGGGTTGGGCCGGGCCATCATGCCGACGGTGACGCGCTCATCGCTGGCCTCGGCGCGGTCCACGCGTGCGCCTGCCACCCAGCGCGCGTTGGGCGCGGGGTGCCAGGTCGCTTCGGAGAACACCCCCACTGTCCGGAAGTGCGCGTCGGTGGTCCATGGCAACCCACGGTAGGTGCCGCGACCGGCGGCCTTGCGCCCGCGGTGGCGGCTGCGCTGGCCGTCGATGCCCGCGACCAGTTCCCACTGCGCCCACGCCCACTCCAGTGCCGCGCGCCCGCCCTGGGTGCGCCGCTCCACATTGGACGCCATCGGCATCGGCATCGTGCCCATCGGATTGGGCTCGCGCAGGGTGTAGTTGTCCATCACGTGGTCGGCAAGGTTGTGGAACACGCTGGCCTGGATCGAATCCAGCGCACTGTCGAAGCCGGTCTTGCCGAAGCGCATCGTGTAGCTTTCGCGCTTGAACTGCGAACCGTCCATGCTGCGCGCGGCATAGCGCGCGCGGCCATCGCCGCTGCCGGCGGCCAGCTCGATCACGGTGTCGGCATCCGGGGTCCAGCCCAGGGCAACGTCGGCGTTCCACTTCTTCCACAGCGACGGCACGATGTCGCCGTTGCCGTCGCGATAGTCATCGGCGGCGGAACGGTTGGCCGATACGCGCGCATAGCCCGTGGAGGCGCCGGCGGTGGCGTCGACCACCTGGTCGTTGCGGCCGGACGAGCCGGCCAGCAGGCTGCCCTGCAGGCGCAGGCCGGGCTGCTCGAAATGCGGGGTATCGCGCTCGAAGCGCACCGTGCCGGCCGACGCGCCCGGCCCCCATTGCACTGTCTGCGGCCCCTTCACCACCACCAGCCGATCGTAGGTCTGCGGCGACACGTAGGACAACGGATTGTCCATCCGCGCCGGGCAGGCGCCAGGCATGGCGCCGTCGTTGGTCAGCAGCGCCAGGCGCGAACCGAACATGCCGCGCAGCACCGGATCGCCATTGGTGCCGCCATTGCGGATCGCGGTGAACCCGGGAACGGTCTTCAGGTAGTCGGCGCCGTCGCTGGCGGGAACCGGCTGCCGCGGCAGGCGCGGGTCGGTCTCCCAGGTCAGCGGCGAGACCGGGGCCACGGCGGTGACGACGAGGGTATCGAGCGTCCTGACCTGGACCGCGTCGGGCTCGGCGGCGGCCACGGAGAAAGCAAGGGACGAACTGGCGCAGGCAAGCGCCATGGACGCGGCCAGGCGCGTCGGGTGGGGGATCGACATGGGAACCACTCCAAAAAAGCACAAGGGCGCGGCACGCGGCCACGCAGGATCGTCAGGGGTCTTGTGGCTTCAGAGCGGAAGCGGCGGGCCGCGGCTGCCCAGGCCGCGCAGGTTGGCCGGCCGGCGCAGGCGGGGCGCGATCCAGGCCGGTGCCG
>JAFLEC010000237.1 GCA_017302095.1 Lysobacterales bacterium
GCCCGCGCCACCGGTCGCCTCGGCCACAGGCCCCGAAAGCTTCATCGGCCGCCAGGTCGGGAAGGCGCTCGACGAGGCGCGCAAGGAACTGGCGACCAAGAACATCAGCATCAGCGACGGCATCGACATCAACATCAACGGCCGCCACATCCACCAGGAGGGCGGGAGCCTGCCGAAGGCCGAGATCACCCCGCAGGGCGACCTGCTGGTCGAAGGCAAGGCCGTCGAGATCGACGCCGCTCAGCGCCGGCAACTGCTGGACTACCGTGCCCAGGTCATCGGCATCGCCGAAGCCGGCATCGCCATCGGCGGCAAGGGCGCGGACATCGCCGGCGAGGCGCTCGGCGGCGTGGTCGGCGTGATCTTCGGCGGCAAGGAAGGCGAGAAGGCCTTCGAGCAGCGCATGGAGGCCAAGGGCAAGGAGATCGAGGCAGAAGCCATGAAGTTGTGCACGCGCTTGCCGGCGCTGCTCGCCGGCCAGCAGGCGCTCGCCGCGTCGCTGCCCGCGTTCAAGCCTTACGCGCGGATGACCCAGGACGACATCGACGACTGCGGCAAGCAGGGCAAGGGCAACGGCGTCGCAGTGACCAGCGGCGAGGCCTGAGCCTCCGACAGCCGTGCGGCGGGCGGCCTCAGCCCCCACCGCCGGCCCCGTCGCGGATCCCGCCCCTGGTCAACGCGGCGGGATCCAGCAGTCGGTGCAAGGTCTTCGCGGGCAGGCCGCTGTCCTCCAGCGCGACATCGAACACCGGGCGCTGCTCGGCATAGGCGCGCTTGGCGATCTTCGCCGCGGCCTCGTAGCCGATCACCGGATTCAACGCGGTGACCAGGATCGGGTTGCGATCCAGCGCCTGCGCCACGCGGTCGGCGCGCACGCGCAGGCCGGCGATGGCTTGGTCGGCGAGCGCGCGCATCGCGTTGGCCAGCAGCCCACAGCTCTCGTCGAGGTCGCAGGCGATCAGCGGCAACATGACGTTGAGCTGGAAGTTGCCGCTCTGGCCGGCGACCGTCACCGCCTGGTGCAGGCCCATGACCTGCGCGCAGACCATGCACAGCGCCTCCGGGATCACCGGATTGACCTTGCCGGGCATGATCGAGGAGCCCGGCTGCAGCGCCGGCAGTTCGACCTCGCCCAGGCCCGCCAGCGGCCCGGCATTCATCCAGCGCAGGTCGTTGCCGATCTTCATCAGCGCGACCGCAAGCGCACTGCATTGCCCGGAGAATTCCACCAGGTCGTCCTGCGCGGCCAGGCCTTCGAACAGGTTGTCGGCCTGCGCGAATTTCGCGCCGGTTGCGGCGGACAGCGCCTTGGCGACGCCCTTGCCGAACTTCGGGTGCGCGTTGATGCCGGTGCCGATGGCGGTGCCGCCGATCGGCAGCCGACGCACCCGCTGCAGGCTGTCCTCCAGGCGCGCCTGCGCCGACGCCAGCTGCGCCGACCACGCCCCGAGTTCCTGGGCGAAGGTCAACGGCATCGCATCCATCAGGTGGGTGCGCCCGGTCTTGACCACTTTCTCGAGTGCCTTGGCGCGCCTGTCGATGGCCTTGCGCAGGTGCACCAGCGCCGGCAGCAGCGATTGCCGGGCTTCCAGCACCGCCATCACGCGAACGGCGGTCGGCACCACGTCGTTGCTGCTCTGCCCGAGGTTGACGTGGTCGTTCGGATGCACCGCCAGCGACGACGCGCGCGCCGCGAGGTGGGCGATCACCTCGTTGGCATTCATGTTGCTGGAGGTGCCTGAGCCGGTCTGGTAGCGGTCGATCGGGAACTGGTCGGCATGCGCACCGCCGGCCACCTCGGTGGCGGCTTCCATGATGGCATCGGCGCGGGGCCGATCCAGCAGGCCCAGGTGGCCATTGACCACCGCCGCCGCGGCCTTGACCAGCGCCAGCGCCCGCAAGAAGGCGTCGGGCATCGGTCGCCCGGAGATGTGGAAATTGTCCTTCGCGCGCTGGGTCTGCGCGCCCCACAGGGCCGCCGCCGGGACCTGCAGCTCGCCCATGCTGTCGTGCTCGAGGCGGAAGGCCTTGGGGGCGGCGTGGGTGCGACGGGCCATGGCCTGCTCCGGTGGTCGACCTGCCGAGGATAGCGTCGCCGGGGTTTAGAATTGCAGATTCCCCGCACGCCACCGCCGCCATGTCCGACGCCCTGACCGCCCTGTCCCCGCTCGATGGCCGCTACGCCGGCAAGGTCGACGCCCTGCGCCCGATCTTCTCCGAGTTCGGCCTGATCCGCGCCCGGGTGAAGGTCGAGGTCGAGTGGCTGCTGGCACTGGCCGACGCACCCGGCATCGTCGAACTGGCGCCGTTTTCCGACGCCGCAGCCGCGCGCCTGCGGGCACTGGCCGATGGCTTCGGCGTCGAAGACGCGGCGCGGGTGAAGGCGATCGAGGCAACCACCAACCACGACGTCAAGGCGGTCGAATATTTCATCAAGGAACGCCTGCAGGACGATGCCGAGCTTGGCCCAGCGCTGGAATTCGTGCATTTCGCCTGCACCAGCGAAGACATCAACAACCTGTCGTATGCGCTGATGCTCAGTGCGGCGCGGCAGGACGTGTTGCTGCCGAAGCTGGACGCGCTGATCGAGACGTTGCGGGCGATGGCGCATGCGCATGCGGCGCTGCCGATGCTCTCGCGCACCCATGGACAGACCGCCTCTCCGACCACGGTGGGCAAGGAGCTGGCCAACGTGGTGGCGCGCCTGCAGCGCCAGGGCGAGGTGCTGGCCGGGCTGCCGATGCCGGGCAAGATCAACGGCGCGGTCGGCAACTACAACGCGCATGTGGCTTCGTATCCCGACATCGACTGGCCGGCGTTCTCGCAACGTTTCGTGGAATCGCTGGGCCTGGACTGGCAGCCCTACACCACCCAGATCGAACCGCACGACGGCATCGCCGAGCTCTGCGACGTGGCCAAGCGCATCGACACCATCGCCATCGACCTGTGCCGAGACGTGTGGGGCTACATTTCGCAGGGCTATTTCAAGCAGGCGGTGAAGGCCGGCGAAGTCGGCAGCAGCACCATGCCGCACAAGGTCAACCCGATCGACTTCGAGAACGCCGAGGGCAATTTCGGCATCGCCAGCGCGCTGTTCGAGCATTTCGCCGCCAAGCTGCCGGTCAGCCGCTGGCAGCGCGACCTCACCGACTCCACCGTGCTGCGCGCGCTGGGCACCGCGTTCGGGCACATGCTGATCGGCTTCGAGGCGCTGCAGCGCGGCCTCGGCAAGCTCAGCGTCAATCCGGAACGCCTGGCCGCCGACCTCGACGCCAGCTGGGAAGTGCTGGCCGAAGCCGTGCAGACGGTGATGCGCCGCCACGGCCTGCCCAACCCGTAC
>JAFLEC010000238.1 GCA_017302095.1 Lysobacterales bacterium
GATTTCTCGAGCTGCGCGAGCGCCTCGCCGATGGTTTCCGGCGCGCGCAGCGCGGCGGGATCCAGCGCGTCGGGCGTGCCGACGGTGCGGTACAGCAACCCTGTAGAGACCAAGACCAGCGCACCGATGGCGAGGGCGACGCCGCGCGCCTCGCGCCAGAGCGGGCGCAACAACACAGCCAGCACGGCGAGCGCAAGCGCCAGTGCGACCAGGACGAAGCCCGCGTTCACCATTCCTGTTCCTCGTCGGGGGCGGCCGCACGGTCGGGCGGCCTGCGCTTGCGCACCACCGCCAGCACGGCACCGGCGCCGGCCAGCAGCAACAGCGCGGGCCCCGCCCACAGCAGCCAGGTGCGGCTTTCCATGCGCGGCTTGTAGAGCACGAATTCACCGTAGCGCGCGACCAGGAACTCCTGGATCTCGGCATCGCTGCGGCCCTGGCGCATCAGCGCGAGCACCTCGCGCCGCAGGTTCAGCGCGATCAGCGCATTGGAATCGGCCAGCGACTGGTTCTGGCACATGACGCAGCGCAGTTCTTCGGCGAGTGCGTGGAAGCGCGCTTCCTCGGCCGGGTTCTCGAAGTGCAGCGGCGCGGCATCCGCCTGCTGGTTGGCCTGTGCGAAGGCAGGCAACGCAGCCAGCCACAGCAGCGCGACGAGCAGCAGGCGGGTCATTGCCCGGCCTCGATCTTCGCCACCAGCGGCAGCAGTTCCCCAGCGACCACCTCGTCCGTCAGCGGGCCGACGTGCTTCCAGCGGATGATGCCCTTGCCATCGACCAGGAAGGTTTCCGGCGCGCCGTAAATGCCCCAGTCGATCGCCGCCCGGCCCTCGATGTCGCTCAGCACGATCCAGTAGGGATTGCCGAACTGCGCGAGCCAGCGCAACGCGTCGGCGGGTTCGTCCTTCCAGTTGTAGCCCACCACGCGCACGCGCTTGGTTTCGGCGAAGCGGGTGAGTACAGGATGCTCGACCCGGCATTCCACGCACCAGCTGCCCCAGACGTTGAGCAGGAACGGCTGCCCGCGCAGCGCCTGCAGGCGGACCGTGCGCGCGGGTTCGTGCAGCACCGGCAAGGCGAAGTCCGGTGCCGGCTTGCCGATCAGCGGCGAGGGCAGGACGTCGCGATCCGGATTGCGGCTCATCCAGACGCCGGCGGCCAGCAGCGCCGCCAGCGCGAAGAACATCGCGAGCGGGAGCCAACGCGACGCTTTCATGCGGCCTCCTTGCGCACGATGTTGCGGAAGCGGCGGTCCGCCGCGGTGACCAGGCCGCCCAGTGCCATCAGCAGCGCGCCTGCCCAGATCCAGCGCACGAACGGCTTGACGTGCACCCGCAGGGCCCAGGCGTCGCCGCCGAGCGGCTCGCCCAGCGCGACGTACAGGTCGCGGGCGACGCCGCGGTCGAGCGCCACTTCGCTCATCACCTGTCCGCCCCGGTAGCGGCGCTTTTCGGGGTGCAGGGTGGCGATGCGGTCGGAGCAATCCCGCAGCACGTCCACGGTGCCGCGCTCGGCGGTGTAGTTCGGACCGTCGATGTGCTGCACGCCCTGGAGCACGAAGCAGTATCCGCCGAGCGTCACCGATGCGCCGGGCTTGACTGCGACTTCGCGTTGCTGGGCCAGCCCGTCATCGAGCAGCGCGCCGACCAGGAACACCGCGATGCCCAGGTGAGCCAGCGTCATCCCCAGCATCTCGCGGGTCAGGCGCGCGCCGGGTTTCCGCCACCGCGCCACTAGGAACCGCAGGGTGCCGAAGCCGACCCAAGTGGCGCCGAGCACGCCGGCCGCGGTCTTCCAGCCGCCGTGCGGCGCCAGCACGACGGCGGCGATGCCGGCCACGACCGCGAGCAGGGCCCACGGCGCCAGCATCCGCAGCGGCATCCCGATGTCCTCGCGCTGCCAGCGGGTCAGCGGACCGAACGGCACCAGCGCGACCAGCGGCGCCATCAGCAGCAGGAACATCATGGCGAAATAGGGCGGGCCGACCGAAATCTTGCCGAGGTCGAGCGCATCGGCCAGCAGCGGATACAGCGTGCCGAGCAGGACCATCGCGCAGGCCGTCGCCAGCAGCAGGTTGTTGACCAGCAGGAGGGTCTCCCGGGAGGTCGCTGCGAACGGCTTCGCCTCGGCATCGGCATCCGGCGCGCGCAGCGCGTAGAGCAGCAGCGAGCCGCCGATCACGATCCCCAGGAACACCAGCACGAACAGGCCGCGGCTCGGGTCGGCGGCGAAGGCATGCACCGAGGTCAGCACGCCGGAGCGCACCAGGAAGGTGCCCAGCAGCGACAGCGAGAACGCGGCGATCGCGAGCAGCAGGGTCCAGCCGCCGAAGCTGCCGCGCTTCTCGGTCACCGCCTGCGAATGCAGCAGCGCGGTGCCGGCCAGCCACGGCATGAAGCTGGCGTTCTCCACCGGATCCCAGAACCACCAGCCGCCCCAGCCGAGTTCGTAGTAGGCCCACCAACTGCCCAGCGCGATGCCGACGGTCAGGAACGCCCACGCGACATTGGTCCACGGCCGCGTCCAGCGCAGCCATTGCGCATCCACGCGGCCTTCCAGCAGGGCCGCGATCGCGAAGGCGAACGGCACCGAGAACCCGACGTAGCCAAGGTACAGCATCGGCGGATGGATGATCATCCCCGGGTCCTGCAGCAACGGGTTGAGGTCGCGTCCCTCCGCCGCGGCGGGCAGCACGCGCTCGAACGGGTTGCTGGTGAAGATCAGGAAGGCGAGGAAGCCGACCGCGACCACCCCGAGCACGCCCAGCACCCGCGCGACCACCGGCGTCGGCAACGACCGCGAGAAGCGTGCCATCGCGGCGGTCCACAACGACAGGATCAGGGCCCACAGCAGCAGCGAACCTTCGTGCGCGCCCCACACCGCGGTGTAGCGATAGACCAAGGGCAACAGAGAATTGGAATTCTCGGCGACGTAGCGCTGCGAGAAATCCTGGGTGATGAAGCCGTGGGTGAGGATGGCGAACGCCAGCGCGACCAGCGCCAGCTGCAGGTAGGCCGCGGGGCGGGCGACCGCCATCAGCGGCACCAACCCGCGCTGCGCGCCCAGCAGCGGCAGGAACGCCTGTACCAGCGCGACCAGCAGGGCCAGCGCCAGCGCGACCTGGCCGAGTTCGGGAAGCAAGGCGGCGAACGGCATCAGGGCGCAGCCGCCGCGGCGTCGGGGACGTCGTGCTTCTTGTGCGCGGCGCCCATCTTGTCGGCGACTTCCTTCGGCATGTAGGTCTCGTCGTGCTTGGCCAGCACTTCCTCGGCGACGAACACGCCGTCCTGCATGCGCCCGGTGGCGACCACCGCCTGCTTCTCGCGGAACAG
>JAFLEC010000239.1 GCA_017302095.1 Lysobacterales bacterium
CCGACTGCTCGGCCCACGCCTGTTGGGCGGCGTGGCCCAGCGGCCGCAGCCGCCGGCCCACGATCTTCAGCACGACGAACAGTATCGGCATCAGGATCGCGATGGCCACGGCGATGGCCGGCGCCAGGCGCAGCATCATCGCCAGCGCGCCGACCAGGGTGAACAGCAGCGGCAGCAGCGGCACCAGGGTGCCGGTGAGGTAGCCGCCCAGCCGGTAGATGTCGCCGGTCAGCAGCGACAGCACGTCGCCGCGGCGCCGCTCCTGGTGCCAGGCCAGCGGCAGCGACTGCAGGTGCGCGTACAACTGCGCCCCGGCGTCGGCCACCAGCCGGCCGGAGACCGCCTGCAACTGCACCGACACCGCATAGCCCAGTGCCGCCTGCGCAGCCACCAGCACGAACAGCAGCCACAGCAGGTCGGTTAGGCCCTCGGCGAACACCAGCCGCGAGGTCAGCAGGCCGCCGACCCAGGGCTGGGCCAGGGTCGCCGCGCTTTGCGCGAACATCAGCGTCAGCGCCAGCAGCAGCGCGCCCCGGTAGGGTCGCAGCAGGGCCCTGAGCCGGACCCGCGGCGATGGCGCTGCCAGGGCCTGCGCATCGATGCAGTGGTCGTCGTCCCCTTTACCCGGCATCCGCGCTTGCCTACCCTGCACTCTCGTCCCCAGGACCCGTGCCCATAGCATGACCGCAGCCCCCGCCCGCGTCACCCTAGACCACCAGGTGCAGTGCTCCGGCGAGGTGCTCATGCAGGAAGTCGGCGGCGAGGCGGTGCTGCTGGACCTGGCCAGCGAACGCTACTTCGGTCTGGACCCGGTGGGCACGCGGATCTGGCAACTGCTGGCCGACGCCCCATCGCTGGCACAGGTGCACGCCGCCCTGTGCGACGAATTCGATGCCACGCCCGAACGCATCGGCGAGGACTTGCTGGCATTGGTCGGGCAACTCAGCGAGGCCGGACTGGTGCAGGTGTCGCCCGGACCGGGATGAGATGGGACGCCGGCTGCAACGCTGGCGCGCGCTGGATGCGCGCGACCGCTGGCGACTGACCGGCTGTGTCATCGGCCTGTGGTGCGTGCATGCCAGCCTGGCCGTGTCCGGCTATGGCCGCACCCGTTCGATGATCGAACATTGTTCGAAGCGCGCGGATCCACGCCGGGCCACCGATGCCGAACTAGCCGATGCCCAGGCGCTGGCCCGGCTGGCGGTCAGCGCCGGCCACAACACCATGGGCGAGGCGACCTGCCTGCGCCGCGCGCTGCTGTTGCACGGCTGGCTGCGCTGCAAGGGCCTGGACCCGGCGTTGCACCTGGGCCTGCCGGTGGACGCCGCCCCCGCTACATTGCGGGCGCATGCATGGGTGGAACTGGAAGGGGTGCCGCTGCTGGAGCCGGATGCCGGGTACCGGCCGTTCGAACGGGCCTCAGCCGCCGCGCAGGCGTGAGCCTGCATTGCGCAGGCGTTGCCACAGCAGCGCCGGATAGCCGAGGTCTTCGCCGTAGAGCGCGCGCAGGTGCCCGGCCGGTGGCAGCAAGCGGCCGCCGATCCAGGACAGGCGTGCTCCCCAATCCGGCAGTGCGCGGAAGTTGAGGTGCTGCAGGTAGCGCCAGTCGTCCAGCCGGGTTGCATCCAACGGTTCGGTTGCGCGGCCGGTGGCCAGTGCACCGGAAACCGGGGGCGGTACAGGCGTACCGAACAAATCCGTCGTTGCGTCCAGCCCCTCGGCTGCAATGCCGCACACCCGGGCCTGTTCGCAGGCGGCGAGGAAACGCTGCCAAGCGTCGTCGCGTTCCAGCACTAGCGCCAGCAGATGCAGGTCGTACAGCCACTTCAACCGGTCACCCAGCCCGGCGGCCAGGTTGGAGGCGCGGTGGACGCAGGCGTGCAGCAATGCGTGTGGCGGCCCCAGGCCGCGCGCGCCTGGGCCCAGGCCAGGCAGGTCGGTGCCGGCCGCGTCCAGTTCGGCGAAGGCGGGCAGGCGGTCCAGCACCGGCCAGTCGCTCAGCGCCCAGTGCAGGTCCAGCTCCGGTGCATGGCCGTCGGTGGTACGGCAGGTCAGCTCGTGCTGGAAGCGGGAGGGTGGGTAGGGCATCGCGTAGCCCAGCGATGCCAAGGCTTCGGCGGCCTGCAGCGCTTGCCCGCGGTCGGCGAACAGCAGGTCCAGGTCGGAGAACTCGCGCAG
Source organism: Lysobacterales bacterium (assembly GCA_017302095.1). Classification (GTDB taxonomy): domain Bacteria; phylum Pseudomonadota; class Gammaproteobacteria; order Xanthomonadales; family Xanthomonadaceae; genus Thermomonas. Next base: position 2,179 of record JAFLEC010000239.1, read on the forward strand.
GTAGGGGGCTGGATACAACCACTGCGCCAGTGCCGCGCCCTTCAGCACCAGGGGCCTTGCCCCGGTTCGATCCAGGCAGGCCAGCACCGCCTGCAGGTGGGCTCGTTGCCCCAGTTGCGCAGCGGATTGGCCCCGGGCCCAGTCCATGCAGATCTGCCGAACCGGGGGTGGCACATCCGGGCATCGTGCCAGGTTGTCGCTGACAAGCACGGCGACTCCCTCGGACCAGGCCAGGTCCTTCATGCCGTCCAGGGCCTGCGCGTCCAGGGCGTCGTCGATGCCGGTCTTCCAGTCGCCGGCCATCCATCGCACCAGCGTCCGGCGATCGGCAACGGCCCGTCCTTGGCTACCGGGGTGCTGGGCGACATCACGCGAATCGTTCGCCATCGCGGATTGCATCGGGCTCGTCGGGACCAGGTTGGCGACTATCATAAGTGGCGACGACCCAGAGGGATGCAGACCGGGCAATGAGCGGAATCGCGGGAGTGATCCGGTTCGGCGATGCCCTGGCCGCGGCGGAGCTGGAAGCCATGCTGCACCCGATGGCGACCCGTGGTCCGGACCGACGGGCCATCGTCTGCGCGGGAGAAGCGGGTTTCGGCATCGCCCTGCTGGCCACCACACCGGAGGCGTTGGCCGGACCGCAGCCCTGGCGCCACCCGGAAAGCGGTTGCATCGTGGTCGCCGACAGTCGCCTGGACAACCGCCCGCAGTTGCTGCGCGAACTCGGCATCGACAGGCCTGCCGACGACGTCGGCGACGGTGAACTGCTGCACGCGGCCTGGCAACGCTGGCGCGAAGGTTGCGCCGACCGCCTGCGCGGGGATTTCGCCTTCGCGCTCTGGCATCCTGGCGAGCGCGAGCTGTACCTGGCCCGTGATCCGATGGGCGTGCGGCCTTTGCTGTTCCATTTTTCCCCCGGTCGCCTGTTCGTGTTCGCCTCCTGCACCGAGGCGGTGCTCGCACAAGGCGAGGTGCCGGCCACCCTGGACGAGGGTCGGATCGCGGATGCCCTGATCGGCGAGACCGAGGGAATCGACAACACCTGCACCTTCTTCACGTCCGTGCAGCGCCTGCCCCCGGCGCACTGGATGCGCGTGCGCGGCGAAA
>JAFLEC010000024.1 GCA_017302095.1 Lysobacterales bacterium
GGGTGGCGCACGCTGCCGGTCGATCCCGCCGCCTGCGGCCGACTCGCGCAGGCGTCGATGCCGGCGATCGAGCAGGTGTTCGTGGCCAGCGACGAGGCCGATGCCGACGCGCTGGAGCGCCAGCTGTTCCTGGCCCGCAAGCGCGCCGAACACGCGCTGCGCGACGAGCCCGATTTCTACGTGGTCGGGCTGTCGCCGCGCCTGCTGGGCTACAAGGGCATGGTCCTGCCCGACCGCCTGCCGCAACTGTTCCCCGACCTCGCCGACCCGCGCCTGGCCGCGCGCGCGGTAGTGTTCCACCAGCGCTTCTCCACCAACACCCTGCCGCGCTGGCCGCTGGCGCATCCGTTCCGGCGGCTCGCCCACAACGGCGAGATCAACAGCATCGAGGGCAACCGCCGCTGGGCGCAGGCGCGGCGCGGAGTCTGGCGCTCGCCGCTGCTGGACGTGTCCGGCTTCGACGAAGTGGTGTCGATGCACGGCTCCGATTCGCAGAGCCTCGACACCATGCTCGAGTGGTTGCTGCTGGGCGGCATGGACCTGCCGAAGGCGATGCGCATCCTGATGCCGCCGGCGACCCAATCGCTGGAGTACAAGGACGCCGACCTCGCCGCGTTCTACGAGTACTACGCGATCAACTCCGAGCCCTGGGACGGGCCCGCCGGCGTGGTGATGTGCGACGGCAGGCATGCCGCCTGCGCGCTGGACCGCAATGGCCTGCGCCCCGCGCGCTGGACGCTGTCCGACGATGGCGTGTTCGTGATCGCGTCCGAGGCCGGAGTGTGGGAGCTGCCGCCGGGACGGGTCGCCGCCAAGGGCAAGCTCGGACCCGGCGAGATGATCGCGGTGGACCTCGACGCCGGCCGCCTGCTCGACAACGAGGCGATCGACGCCATCAACCGCGCGCGCCGGCCCTACAAGCAGTGGCTCAAGCGCGGGATGACCTACCTGCACACCGAACTGATCGACCCGGCGCTCGCCGACGCACCATTCGACGACGCCACCCTGCTCGGCTTCCAGAAGTTGTTCCAGCTCACCCGCGAGGAACAGGAGGCGGTGTTGCGGCCGCTCGCCGAGACCGAGCAGGAAGCGACCGGCTCGATGGGCGACGACATCCCGATGGCCGCGGTCAGCCAGCGCGTGCGCCCGCTGTACGACTGCTTCCGGCAGGCGTTCGCGCAGGTCACCAACCCGCCGATCGACCCGCTGCGCGAGGACTGCGTGATGTCGCTGGCGACCCAGATCGGGCGCGAGGGCAACCTGTTCCACGACGGCCCCGAGAACGTCGACCACGTGCTGCTGAACTCGCCGGTGCTCAGCCAGCGCAAGTTGCACCAGTTGCTGGCGCTGCCTCGCTTCGCCGCCGCGCACCGCTACCTCGACCTGTATGTCGACGCCGGCACCACGCTGGCTTGCGCGCTCGACCGCCTGTGCGCGGAAGCCGAGGACGCCGCGCGCGCCGGCATCGAGCTGCTGATCCTCACCGACCGCCGGCCGCGCCGCGGCACCGCGCCGGTGCATGCATTGCTGGCGACCGGCGCGGTGCACCTGCACCTGGTGCGCCAGGGCCTGCGCTGCGAGGTCAACCTGATCGTCGAGACCGGCACCGCGCGCGATCCGCACCACTTCGCCTGCCTGGTCGGCTACGGCGCGACCGCGGTGTATCCGTACCTCGCCTACCAGACGCTGCATGCGCTGGGCCGCCGCGGCATCCTCGGCGGCAAGACCAGCGGCGAGCCGCTGCAGATCGGCCGCAGCTACCGGCGCGGGGTGAAGAAGGGGCTGCTGAAGATCCTGTCGAAGATGGGCATCGGCAACATCGCCAGCTACCGCGGCGCGCAGCTGTTCGAGATCGTGGGCCTGGCGGACGAGGTGGTCGCGCGCTGCTTCGAGGGCACGCCCTCGCGCATCGGCGGCGCGGGCTTCGCGCGGCTGGAGGCGGACGCACGCGCGCTGGCCGACCTCGGCTGGGACGACGACGCGCTGCCCGAGCAGGGCGGGCTGCTGCGCTACGTGCACGGCGGCGAGTACCACCAGTACAACCCGGACGTGGTGCAGTCGCTGCAGCGCGCGGTGCGCAGCGGCGAGCGCGCGGACTGGAAGGCGTATGCCGCGCACGTGGACGGGCGCCCGCCGGCCGCCCTGCGCGACCTGCTCGCATTGAAGCGAGCCGGCACGCCGCTGCCGCTGGACGAGGTGGAACCGGTCGCATCGATCATGCGCCGCTTCGACAGCGCGGCGATGAGCCTGGGTGCCTTGTCGCCCGAGGCGCACGAGGCGCTGGCGATCGCGATGAACCGCCTCGGCGGGCGCAGCAATTCCGGCGAGGGCGGCGAGGACCCCGCGCGCAACGGCACCGAGCGGCGCAGCAAGATCAAGCAGATCGCCTCGGGCCGCTTTGGCGTCACCCCGGAATACCTGATCAACGCCGAGGTGCTGCAGATCAAGGTCGCGCAGGGCGCCAAGCCCGGCGAGGGCGGCCAGTTGCCGGGCAGCAAGGTCAACCCGCTGATCGCGCGGCTGCGCCATGCCAAGCCCGGCATCGGCCTGATCTCGCCGCCGCCGCACCACGACATCTACTCGATCGAGGACCTCGCGCAGCTGATCTTCGACCTGCGCCAGGTCAACCCACGGGCGCTGATCTCGGTGAAGCTGGTCAGCCATGCCGGGGTCGGCACCATCGCCGCCGGCGTGGCCAAGGCCGGCGCCGACCTGATCACCATCGCCGGCCACGATGGCGGCACCGGCGCCAGCCCGGTCGGCTCGATCCGCTACGCCGGGGTGCCGTGGGAGCTGGGGCTGTCGGAGGCGCGGCAAGCGCTGCAGCACAACGACCTGCGCGGCCGCGTGCTGCTGCAGACCGATGGCGGCCTGAAGACCGGCCTCGACGTGGTGAAGGCCGCGCTGCTCGGCGCCGACAGCTTCGGCTTCGGCACCGCGCCGATGATCGCGCTGGGCTGCAAGTACCTGCGCATCTGCCACCTCAACAATTGCGCGACCGGCGTCGCGACCCAGGACGAGGCGCTGCGCCGCGACCACTTCCGCGGGCTGCCGGAACGCGCCGAATGCTTCTTCCGCAACGTCGCCGAGGACGTGCGCGAATGGCTGGCGCTGCTCGGCCTGCGCACGCTGGACGAGGCGGTGGGCCGCACCGACCTGCTCGAGCAGGTGCTGCGCGGCACCCGCGAGGAGGTCGACGTCGACCTGTCGAAGCTGCTCGCGCGCGATCCGTCGCACGCCGGCGCCTACTGCGGCACGCCGGCCCTGCAGGCACCGCCGGATGGCCTCGCCGCGCGCCTCGACGCTCGCCTCGCCGAGGCCATCGCGCACGGTCGCGGCGGCAGCGTGCGCGACACCATCCGCAACACCGACCGCAGCATCGGCGCAAGGTTGTCGGGCCACATCGCGCGCCACCACGGCGACACCGGGATGGCTGACCGACCCATCGCGGTGCACCTGACCGGCAGCGCCGGGCAGAGCTTCGGCGCGTTCAACGCGGGCGGCCTGCCGCTGCTGCTGGAAGGCGAGGCCAACGACTACGTCGGCAAGGGCATGGCCGGCGGCCGCATCGTCGTGCGCCCGCCGCGCGACAGCCGCTTCGTGGCGCGCGAGGCGCCGATCGTCGGCAACACCTGCCTGTACGGCGCCACCGGTGGCGAGCTGTACGCCGCGGGTCGTGCCGGCGAGCGCTTCGCGGTGCGCAACTCCGGCGCCACCGCGGTGGTCGAGGGCGCGGGCGACCATTGCTGCGAGTACATGACCGGCGGCGTGGTCGCGGTGCTCGGGCGTACCGGCCTGAACTTCGGCGCCGGCTTCACCGGCGGCCTGGCCTACGTGCTCGACCTCGACCGCGGCTTCGTGGATCGCTATAACCACGAACTGATCGACATCGTGCGGATCTCGCCGGAAGGCCTCGACCACTACCGGCAGCACCTCACCGACCTGCTCGACGCGCACCTGCGCCACACCGGCAGCGCCTGGGCCGGGCGGATCCTCGAGGACTTCCGCGACTTCATCGGCAAGTTCTGGCTGGTGAAGCCGAAGGCGGCCAGCCTGGACGCGCTGGCCAACGACCTGAGGCGCGCCGCATGAGCAGGAAACAGGTCTTCCAGTTCCGCGATGCGCAGCGCGAGATGCCGGCCAAGGTGCCGCTGGCGGAACGCGTCGGCGGCGACTGGCACGAGCTGTACGGCCGCTTCGGTGCTGCCGAGGCCAGCCACCAGGCCGGCCGTTGCCTGGACTGCGGCAATCCCTATTGCGAAGCGAAGTGCCCGGTCCACAACTACATCCCGAACTGGCTGCAGCTGGTGCAGGAAGGGCGCATCATCGAAGCCGCCGCGCTCTGCCACGAGACCAACCCGCTGCCCGAGATGTGCGGCCGCGTCTGCCCGCAGGACCGCCTGTGCGAAGGCGCGTGCACGCTGCACGAGGACTTCGGCGCGGTGACCATCGGCGCGGTCGAGAAGTACATCGTCGACACCGCGTTCGCCCAAGGCTGGCGGCCCGACCTGTCGAAGGTGGTGGCGACCGGCAAGCGGGTCGCGGTGGTCGGCGCCGGGCCGGCCGGCCTCGCCTGCGCGGAGCGACTGGCGCGCAGCGGGATCGCCGCCACCGTGTTCGACCGCTACGAGCAGGTCGGCGGCCTGCTGCAGTTCGGCATCCCGAGCTTCAAGTTGGACAAGGCGGTGATCGCCACCCGCCGCACGGTGCTGGAAGGCATGGGCATCCGCTTCCGGCTGGGCGTCGAGATTGGCCGCGACATCGGCATCGACGCGCTGCTGCAGGACTACGACGCGGTATTCCTCGGGCTCGGCGCGTACCGCTACACCGATGGCGGCCTGCCGGGGCAGGACCTGCCGGGCGTGCTGCCGGCGCTGCCGTTCCTGGTGCAGAACGGCCGCATCGTCGGCGGCGACGCGCCCGATGGGCGACCGATCGCCGGCTGGGAAACCGCGCTGGCGCTGCCCGACCTGCGTGGCAAGCGCGTGGTCGTGCTCGGCGGCGGCGACACCGGCATGGATTGCGTGCGCTCGGCGATCCGCCTCGGCGCGGCGCAGGTCACCTGCGCCTACCGCCGCGATGAAGCCAACATGCCCGGCTCCGCGCGCGAGGTCGCGAACGCCCGCGAGGAAGGCGTGCAATTCCTGTTCAACCGCCAGCCGCTGGCGATCACCGCCGATGCCGCCGGCCATGCCAGCGGCGTGCAGGTGGTGGAGACCCGCCTCGGGGCGGTGGATGCCAATGGGCGCAGCACGGCAGAACCGATCCCCGGCAGCGAATCGGTGCTGGCGGCCGACGTCGTGGTGATCGCCTTCGGCTTCAGCCCGCGCGCACCCGGTTGGCTGCAGGCACTGGGCGTGCAGGCCCAGGCCAACGGCCGGCTGCTGGTGGGCGGCAACGGCCGGTTGCCCTACCAGACCGGGCACGACCGCCTGTTCGCCGGCGGCGACTGCGTGCGCGGCGCGGACCTGGTGGTGACTGCGGTGCAGGAAGGCCGCGACGCCGCCGCCAGCATCGCCCGCCTGCTGCGCGGGGCGAGGGCCATCCCGGCGCGACTGGCAACCGACTGAGACGGTTCCTGAACCTCCGCCACGGCCGGGGTTTGCGCACGGCGCGCGCGCGCCCAAGATAGGGGCATGCGCCATGCCCTGCTGATCGCCACCGCCTGCCTGACGGCGTCGCCCGTCGGTGCGGCGCAGCAGGCACCGGACGCACCGGATGCGACGGTGTTCTACAAGTGCACCGATGCGAAGGGGCAGGTGTCGGTGCAGAACGGCACGCCCTGCGCGGCAGGCATGCGCCAGGAAATCCGGCGCATCGGGGAAGTCCGCACCGTCCCGGTACCCGCGCCGAAGCCGAAAGCCGCGGCGAATTCCGCCCCTCCGGTCCGCGGCGACTTCGTACTGGTGGCCGGGCCCACGATGCAGCGCACCCCCGCGGCCGCAGCCGCGGCCCTGCCGCCACCGCCCACCCTGTTCGAGTGCACGACCTGGGAGGGAAAGCGCTACCTGGGGGAAACGGCGTCCCCGGAGCCGCGCTGCGCGCCGTTGCAGGTGGTGGGGATCGACGGTAGCGCGGCGCTGGGCATGGGCCAGGCATGCGAGATGAAGCAGGATGCATGCATCGAAGTGCCCGAAACCCAGCGTTGCGCGGCCTGGTATCGGCGCATGGATGAAGCAGAGTTCCGCTTGCGCTACGCCAGCGATGCCGACCGTGGCGAGCGCCAGGCCGCGTTGACCGCCCTGGACGCCAAGCTCAAGGCCAGCAACTGTTCGCCGATCGCGCCGGCGACCGACGCCACGCCCTAGCCAGCGTCCCATGGAGCGTCCTGGAGGCGCGCGACGAGGCGTTGCCACCACGCGCGCGCCGATTCGCACGCGAATGGGATCAATGCAGGATTTGCGCGGATGGGCTGCACGCCCCCCAGCTGCCGACGCCCGCTCGAAAACATACTGCGTGCCGATTTCCATCGGGGCATTCCTTGAAGCGACGCGTCGCCATCACCGGGCTCGGTGCCGTGTGTCCGCTCGGGCTGGATGTCGAACAGGTACTGGCGTCTCTGCGCGCGGCCAGTTCCGGGATCGTCGCGATGGAATGCGCCACGCTCGGCGCCACCTTTCCCGCCGGACGAGTGCAGGCGGACTACGCGACCGCCTTCCCCAAGCTGGAACAACCCTTCCTGGATCGCTGCCAGGCGATGGCGATCGTCGCGGCGCGGCAGGCGATCGCGGAGGCGGGACTCGATGGCTTCGCGGATTTCGGCGCGCGCGCGGGCCTCCACTACGGCAACGTGAACGGTGGCGTCGCCACGATCCACCAGTGGCATGAAGACATGCTGCTGCACGGCAAGCGCAAGGCGCGCCCGTTCACCGCGATGGCGATCATGTCCAATGGCGGCGGCGCCCAGGTCGCGATCCGGCATGCGATCCGGGGACCGGTGCTGACCCATGCGAGCGCCTGCGCATCGTCGACCATCGCGATCGGCGAAGCCATGCGGGCGATCGCCGACGGACGCCTGGACATCGCCGTGGCCGGCGGAGCGGAGGCGCCGCTCGAGGCGCCGCTGTTCGGGGTGTTCGATGGAACGCGGGCCATGTCGCCAGTCGACGACGCCGACCCGGCCAGGTCATGCAAGCCGTTCTCGCGCGATCGGTCGGGACTGGTGCTCGGCGAAGGCGCCGCTTTCCTGGTGCTGGAAGCGGAAGACCATGCGCGTGCGCGCGGCGCCGTGATCCACGGTTACCTGGTTGGCTACGGGGTGGCGTGCGACGCCCACCACATCGGCATGCCGGCATCGGATGGCCAGGTGCGGTGCCTGCGGGCCGCATTGGACGACGCCGGCCTGGCACCGGCGCAGGTCGACTACGTGAATGCGCATGCCACGGCGACCGACGGTGGTGACGCGATCGAGGCGGCCTCGCTGCGCGAAGTGTTCGGCACCGGCATGGATGCCCCCGCGGTGAGTTCCACGAAGTCGGTGCACGGGCATCTGCTGGGCGCCGCGGGCGCGCTCGAATGCCTGGTCACCGTGCTGGCCGTGCGCGAGGGCCTGCTACCCGCGAGCGCCCACCTCGGCACCCCGGACCTACGTTGCGACCTGAACCACGTGGGCGAACGCGCGCGCCAAGGCCGCATCGGCCACGCCCTCGCCTTCTCCTGCGGATTCGGCGGCACCAACGCGGCCCTGGTCATCGCCCACCCAGACATCCCCGCGCGCTGAGCCGATGCACGCCATGCCACGAGGCGATACGCCCGCACCACGCGATGCACGCGAACGCATCGCGCTCCGTCGCACCCGCGCGGGCGACGCCGACGTCCTGTGGATGCGCTTGTCGCCGGATGCCGCCACCGGCCTGCAAAACGTCACCCATCCCCTACTCGACGAATTGCTGGGATTGCTCGTTGACCTCACCGAGGGTGCGAGCGCACAGCACGGCGCGACCCATGTCGTCCTGCAATCCCGGCACCCGGAGCACTTCTGCGTGGGCGGCGACCTGCGCTTGTTCGAGGCCTGCATCGCCCGCGGCGATGCGGCGGCGCTGCACGACTATTCGATGCGCTGCCTCGAGCTGATGCTCGGCTGGTCGACCGCGCTTTCCTCGCGCGCGACGTCGATCGCGCTCGTGCAGGGCCGCGCCTTGGGCGGCGGCTTCGAGATGGCGCTGGGCGCTGACCGGATCATCGCGGAGGAACGCAGCACCTTCGGATTCCCGGAGATCGTGTTCGGCCTGTTCCCGTGCACCGGCGCGATGGGATTGCTGCAGCAACGGGTCGGCGCCCGCCAGGCGGAGCGCATGATGACCAACAACAGGCTCTACCGCGCCCGCGAATTGCTCGACATGGGCATCGTCGACGAGGTCTGCGCGGATGGCGATGGCGAGGCCGCAGTGATGCGTTACATCGGCGATCGTGCGAGCCGCCGTTCGGCGCTGCTCCGGGTACAGCGGATCCGCCTGCGGGCGAGCGGGCTGGACCGCGACGCCTGCGTCCGCGTCGTCGACGACTGGGTGCAGGCCGCGATGCACCTTTCGGCGGATGAACGTCGGGCCCTGCGCACCCTGGTCCTGCTGCAAGGTGCGCAGGCGCTCGATCCAACGAACCGCAATACGTGATCCGACCCCACCACCGAGGCAGCCCATGCGCAAGACGAGCATCTTCGAGACCCTATGCGACCTGGTCGTTGAGCGCTACGGCGACCCCGCCGCGCCGCTCACGCCCGCGACCCGCCAATCCGACCTGGCGATCGACTCGATCCTGATGCTGGACCTGCTGATGGACATCGAGGACAGGTTCGGCTTCCGGTTCCGCTCGATGGACCTGCCGCGCGATCCGGCGCTCTCGGACCTGGTCGCGCTGATCGAGTCGAGCCTCGCCGCGTCGCGCGCCGCCCCCTGATCCCGCCGCGCGGTCAGAACCCGTAGCGCAGGAAGCCGCCGTCCACTGCGATGCATTCGCCGGTGACGTAGCTCGATGCCGGCATGCACAGGAACGCGACCACCGACGCCACTTCCTCGGGCTCGCCGACGCGGCCCATCGGCGTGCGCTGCAACACCTCGTCCAGGTAGTCCGGATCCGACAGCTTCACCGAGGTCCGGCGGGTGCGGATGTACCAGGGCGCGACGCAGTTCACGCGGACGCCGTCCTCGGCCCATTCGACCGCCAGGTTGCGGGTCATCTGGTGCAACGCGGCCTTGCTCATCCCGTACGGCGCGCCGCTGCGGACGTGGGTGATCCCGGAGACGCTGCCGATGTTGACGATGCTGGAGGTGGCGTGCCGGCTGAGTTGCGGATGGGCGCCCCGGCACAGTTCGAAGGCGGAGAACAGGTTGGTCTCGAAGATGCCGCGCCACTGGTCCTCGCCGTAGTCCAGCGCGGGGCGGGTGAGGTTCCCGCCGGCGTTGTTGACCAGCAGGTGCAGGCCACCCTGGTCGGCCGCCCAGTCGAGGACCTCCGCGCGCTGCTCCTCGTCGGTAACGTCGGCCGGCAGCGCCAGCACCGCGTCCTCCGGCCCCGGGAACTCCTCCTCGAGTTCCGCGCGCGCCTGCTCCAGCGCAGTCGCATCGCGGGCCACCATCAGCACCTGCGCGCCCAGCCCCAGCAGTTCGCGGCAGATCGCGAAACCGATGCCCGCGCTGGCGCCAGTGACCAGCGCGCGTTGTCCTTCCAGCGTCCAGCGGTGCGATGCCATGCGCGGCTCCTCGTCGGCGTGGGCGTAGGATAGGCCGACGCCGGCACCTGCCGCACGACCATGGAGCACCGCATGCTTCGGACTCTCCGATCGTCCGCCGCCCTGCTCGCGATGCTCGCGATCGCCGCCTGCGCGCCACCCAGGCCGCCGGAGGAGGAACGCCGCCCGGCGCCTCAGGCGCAGGCGGATGCGCCCTCCCCGTCACCGTCGGCGATCGTGGAACAGGCCAACGCCTACAAGGACCGTGCGCGCGCGGCTCAGGACGCGGAGGCGGACGCCGCCGATCGCCGGCGCGAGGCGATCGACGCGGCGACCCGATGACCGGCTAGGGCGCTGTCGCCTTGGGATAGGCGAGCAGGATCACCAGCGGCGCCTCGCCATCCTGCATCAGCGCATGTGTGCTGCCGGCGCGGGTGAGCATGGCATCGCCGGGGCCGACGTCGCGGATCGTGCCATCCAGCACGTAGCGGCCGCGACCACTGACGACGTAGTAGACCTCGTCCTTGTCGTGCAGGTGCAGGCCGATGCCGGCGCCCGGGTGCAGCACGCGCTTGCGGAAGAAGAACGGCAGGCCGGATGCGTCGGTGAAGAACGGATATGCGGTGGTGCGGCCGGCACCGCCATGCGGACCGGGCTGCTGGCGGGCGAGGTCGGCTTCGTGCACGACCAGCGACGGCCGTGCCTGCGCGCGACGGATCGCCAGCGCATCGTCTGGCGCGCCGCAATCGGTATCGCGCACCACGGTCTTCGCTAGTGCGGGATCCAGCGCCTTCCAGCCGGCCACCACCAGGCAGGCCACCGCGACCGCGCCGCGTTCCTGCAGGTGGGTGTCGTCGGCCTGGCCCTGCGCCGGCACGTGCATGTAGAACGGCTTCGAGGCCTCGTCGCCCAACGCCCGCAGCCAGGCCATCGACGACGCCTCGAGGTCGATCAGGCCGACGCCCTCGAGCGCGGCCAGGGCGCGTACCGCCTGTGCGTAGGCGCCATGCGTGTCCAGCAACTGGTCGACCTTGCTGCCGCGCTCGAACTTGCGGCGTGCCAGCGGCGTGACCAGCATCGGCGTGGCGCCCTTGGATCGCGCCAGCGCGACGTAGCGCAGCAGCCAGCGCGGGAACGCTTCGACCGGCTCGTTGTAGCGGCTCGGATCCTCGACCTTTTCGTCGTTGTGGGCGAACTGGACCAGCAGCACGTCGCCCCGGCCGATCTCCTGCTCCACAGGCGCCAGCCAGCCTTCCTCGATGAAGCTGCGCGCACTGCGCCCGGACTGCGCATGGTTGCGTACCTGCCAGGCGGCGGGATCGAGGTAGGACTGCAGCTGCATGCCCCAGCCCTGACGCGGCGCGCGCTCCGGACCGTAGGCGCTGGCGGTGGAATCGCCGACGATGAAGACCCGGTGCGGCGTGGCGGCCGCGGCCTGCGGCATGCCGATGACGGCCACCAGCAGGCACAGGTGGACGGAGATCGCGCGGAAAAAACCGGCGCGGGCCGTGGGAGAGGGAGCGCGGCCCGCGCCGTCCATGCAACCGATCCCGGTCAGCGCGCCAGCCAGCCGCCGTCGACCGGCAGGACGGCGCCGTTCACGTAGTCCGACGCCGCGCTGGCGAGGAACACCGCGGCGCCGCCGAGGTCGGCCGGGGTGCCCCAGCGCGCGGCCGGGATGCGCCCGAGGATCTCCGCGCTGCGCTGTTCGTCGGCGCGCAGCTGCGCGGTGTTGTCGGTGGCCATGTAGCCGGGCGCGATCGCGTTGACGTTGATCCCGCGCCCCGCCCACTCATTCGCCAGCAGCCGGGTGATGCCGGCGATCCCGCTCTTCGACGCGGTGTACGACGGCACCCGGATGCCGCCCTGGAAGGACAGCATCGAAGCGATGTTGATGATCTTGCCGCGGCCCTGCGCCAGGAAATGCCGGCCGGCGGCTTGGGCCATGAAGAACGCCGCCTTGAGGTTGACGTTGATGACGTCGTCCCAGTCCTTCTCGCTGAAGTCGACCGCATCGGCGCGGCGGATCAGGCCGGCGTTGTTGACCAGCACGTCCAGCCCGCCCAGCCCGTCGAGGGCTTCGCGCACGATGCGGTCGATCGGCTCCAGCGACGACAGGTCGGCCTTGATCGCGACGAAGCGGCGGCCGAGCGCGGTCACCTTCGCCTCGGTTTCGGTCGGCGGCGCGATGCCGGCGGCGGCGATGTCGGCGCCGGCCTCTGCCAGCGCAAGCGCGATGCCCTGGCCGAGGCCGGTATTGGCGCCGGTGACCAGCGCGACCTTGCCCGCGAGGCTGAAGGGGTTCGTCATCGTGGTGTCCTCGTCGGGTCTCGTCACTTGAGCTGGCAGATGTCCAGCACGTGCATGTCGGTGTAGTCCAGGTTCTCGCCGCCCATCGCCCAGATGAAGGCGTAGTTGGCGGTGCCCGCGCCCATGTGGATCGACCACGGCGGCGACACCACCGCCTCGTCGTTCTTCACCACGATGTGGCGCTGCGCGTCGGGCTGGCCCATGAAGTGGTACACGCGGTCGTCCTTGCCGAGGTCGAAGTAGAAATAGACCTCGCTGCGGCGGTCGTGCAGGTGCGGCGGCATCGTGTTCCAGACGCTGCCGGGCTTGAGCACGGTCAGGCCGAGCAGCAGCTGCGAGGACTGGCAGGTCGCCGGCACGATGAACTGGTAGATGGTGCGCGCGTTGCTGGTCTCCAGCGCGCCGCGCTCCAGCGCAACCGCATCCCGGATCGACAACTGCCTGGTCTCGAAGCGCGCATGCGCCGGGGTCGAGGCCAGGTAGAACTTCGCCGGGTTGGCGGGGTCTTCGGAGGCGAAGCTGACCTCGGTGCTGCCCATCGCCACGTAGAGGCCATCCTTCGGGCCCAGCGCGTAGGCGGTGCCATCGACGGTGACCGTGCCGCTGCCGCCACCGACGTTGATCACGCCGAGTTCGCGGCGCTCCAGGAACGGATGCCCGGCGGCGGATGCCGGCTCGGTCTGCGCCGGCAGGGCGACCGCCTGCGACACCGGCGCGGCGCCGCCGATCACGAAGCGTTCGTTGTGCGAATAGTTGAGCTGCACGCGGTCGGCCACGAACAGCTCGCCGACCAGGTAGCGGTCGCGCAGCTGGTCGTTGCTGGCGCCGGCCATCATGTCAGGATGGGTGGCGTGGTAGGTCTTGCAGAACATGCGCGGACTCCGGGCTGCACCGACGGACGCGGGGCGTTGGCGGCGATTCTACGGGGCGATGACCACCGGTGTCATCCCGCGTTGCGACATCCCCGCGGCTGCGTGCGCGCCAGGCTCAGGGCGGCGGTTGGCAGGAGTCGCGGGTGACCAGGTGCGGCCGCACGCTGGCCATCGCCCGCGGCGCATCCTCGGGCTGCAGCAGCATCGCCGCGGCCACCCGCCCGGTGTCGCGGGTATCGCGGCGCACAGAGGTCAGCGGCGGCCACAGCCGCGACGCGAGCGGGCTGTCGTCGTAGCCGACCACCGACAGCTGCTGCGGGATCTGGATCCCGCTGCGCAAGGCCACCCGGTACACGCCGGCGGCCATCTCGTCGTTCTCGCAGAAGATCGCGGTCGGGCGCGGCGTCGCCGCGAGCAGTTTCTCGGCCGCGGCCACGCCGGACTCGAAGGTGTAGCCGGCCTCCACCACCCGCCCGGCCGGCAACGCGATGCCGCGCCGCTCGAGCACGCCCATGAAGCCGCGGGTGCGCTCGATCGCGGAGCGATAGTGGGCGGGGCCGGTCAGCACCGCGATGTCGCGGTGGCCGAGCGACAGCAGGTAGTCCGCCACCTCCGCCGCGCCATCGTGGTCGTGGGTCACCACCATGCGCTCGGGGGCGTCCAGCGCGACGGCGGCGATGCGCACGTAGCGGCAGCCGATCTCGTCCAGCATGTCCGCCAGCGCCTGGTCCTCGGAGACGCGCGGCACCAGCATCACGCCGTGCAGCTTCTGCTGCTGCACGAAGCGGCGCACGCCGTCGATGTAGCCGGGGCTGCGGCTGTCGCAGGGATGCACGACCAGCTCGAAGCCGGAATCGCGCAGGCTGTCGAGCGCGCCGTACTGCATGTTCACGATGAACTGCGCGGTCGGGTTGTCGTACACCATCCCGATCAGGAACGAGCGCCGGAACGCCAGCCCGCGCGCGATCGGGTCGGGGACGTAGCCGAGGTCGCGCATCAGCGCCTCGACCTTCTCGCGGGTGTCCTGGCGCACCAGCGGCGAGCGGTTGATCACCCGCGACACCGTCTTCTTGGACACGCCGGCGAGCCGCGCGATGTCGTTGATGGTGTTCGCCTTGCCGGCGGTGGCCGTGCGCGAGGGGGTCTTGGCGGCTGGCATGGCGTGCCCGTGGTGTCCGTCGCCGATTCTAGCCGGCAGCGCCCGCGCCGCGGCGATGCATCAGGATTTCAGCGCCGCGGGCAGCCACAGCGACAGCTCGGGGAAC
The DNA here is from genome assembly GCA_017302095.1 of Lysobacterales bacterium. GTDB lineage: Bacteria > Pseudomonadota > Gammaproteobacteria > Xanthomonadales > Xanthomonadaceae > Thermomonas. The sequence continues at coordinate 14,115 of JAFLEC010000024.1, forward strand.
AGCGCCACGACCAGCAGCACGGCCAGCCCGGCGAGCCAGAACGGCCAGATCGTGCGCATGCTCTGGCCGATGCTGATCTTGCCGATCGCGGTGCCGATGAACAGCACCGAGCCCACCGGCGGGGTCACCAGTCCGATGCCGCCGGTCAGCACCAGCACCAGCCCGAAGTGCACCGGATCGATGCCGTAGGCCTTCGCCACCGGCAGGAAGATCGGCGTGCAGATCAGGATCATCGGCGCCAGGTCCATGAACGTGCCGAGCACCAGCAGTGCCAGCACGATCAGGAGCAGCGCCGCGTGCTTGCTGTGGGCGAACGACTGCAGCGCCTCCACCGCCGCCGCGGGCACCTGCAGGTACGCGAGCAACCAACCGAATACCGCCGCCGCCGCGATCACGAACAGGATCGCGCCGGCGCTGCGCGCCGCGTGCGTCACCGCGCCGACGAATTCGCGCACGCCCAGTTGGCGATACAGCAATGCGGTGACCAGCAACGCGTACACCACCGCGATCGCCGCGCTCTCCACCGCGGTGAAGATGCCGGCGCGGATGCCGACGAAGATCAGCGCCACCAGCCCCAGGCCCGGCAATGCGGCCAGCAGCCGCACCAGCACCGCGCGGCGGCCGGGGAACGCCTCCACGCCGTAGCCGCGGCGGCGCGCGACCGCATAGCCGGTGACCATCAGCGCCAGGGTCATCAGCAGGGCCGGGACGATGCCGGCGGCGAACAGGTCGGCGATCGACAGGCCACCGCCGGCCGCCGCGGAGTACAGGATCAGGTTGTGCGAGGGCGGCACCAGCAGCGCCACCAGCGCGGCGGTGATGCTGACGTTGACCGCGTAGTCGCGGTCGTAACCGCGCTTCACCATCTGCGGGATCATGGTCCCGCCGACCGCCGACACATCCGCGATCGCCGAACCGGATACGCCGCCGAAGAACAGCGACGACAGGATGCTGACTTGGCCGAGGCCACCGCGCAGGCGGCCGACCAGCGAGGACGCCAGCGCGATCAGGCGCTCGGAGATGCCACCGCGCAGCATCAGCTCGCCGGCGAAGATGAACAACGGGATCGCGATCAGGCTGGCCGAGCCCGAACCGGCCGAGACCTGCTGGACCAGCACGATGCTGGGCACGTCGAGGTAGAGCAACGTGGCGAGCGCGGCACCGGCCAGCGCAAAGGCCACCGGCACGCCGATCAGCAGCAGCAGGCCGAACACGATGAACAGCAGGGCGATCGCCATCTCAGTCTCCCTCTGCCACGGCCGGCGCGGCCGGCGCGGGATCCACGCCAGGACGCAACTGCGCCAGCGCGAACAGCGCCATCAGTGCGCCGCCCAATGCGACCGGCAGGTAATCGATGCTTTCCGGCATCGCCACGCCCGCGGTCGGGATGTGCAAGCCATCGAAGAACAGCACCCCGCCCCACCAGGCCAGCATCGCGCCGATCCCCACCACCACCAGCGCCTGCACCACCTGCAGCAGGCGCTGCGTGCCGGGTGCCAGCGCATCGGCGAGCAGGGTGAAGCTGAAATGGCGGCGCGCATGCACGCCGGCCGCCGCGCCCAGGCTCATCGCGGTGCTCAGCAGCAGCACGGTGACCGGCTCGGTCCAGCTCGGCGAATCGTTGAGCACGTAGCGCGCGATGACCTGCCAGCCCTGCACCAGCACCAGGCCCAGCAGCGCGCACGCCGCGACCGCGATGGAGAGTCCGGCGAGGCGATCGATCGGGCCGCGCGCTGGAACGGAATCGGGGGTGTCCGGCATGGAGGCCTCAGGCAAGCGCGCGGATGCGCCGGGTCAGGTCTGCGATCGCCGGGTCGCGCTGGTACGCGTCCAGCAACGTTTGCGCCGCGCGACGGAAGGCGGGGATGTCGCAGTCGTTGGCCAGCACGCCGGACTCGGCCACCGTGCGCCGCGCCACCGCCTCGGATGCGTCCCATTGCGCACGCATCACCGGCACCGACGCGCGCGCCAGTTCCAGCACCAGGCCGCGATCGCGCAGGGCCAACGCATCGAAACTGCGGCGCGACATCAGCAGCACGTCGGGCGCGTAAGAATGTTCGCTCCGCGACCAGTAGCGCGCGGCTTCGAAATGGCGGCTCGACTGGAAGCTGCGGATGTTGTTCTCGGCGCCCTCGATCATGTGCGTCTCCATCGCGGAGAACACCTCGCCCAGCGACAGCGGCGTGGGATTGGCGCCGAACAGGCGCAACATGCGGATGAAAATGTCCGAGACCGGCACCCGGATCTTCAGGCCATGCAGGTCGCGCGGCTGCACGATCGGATGGCGGGTGTTGTAGAAGCAGCGCGGGCCGCTGTCGTAGATCGCAAGGCCCACCAGGCCGCGCGCTTCGAAGCCCTGCAGCACCTTCGCGCCGACTTCGCCATCGAGCGCGTGGCGCTGGTGCGCGGTCGAGTCGAAGACGTAGGGCAGGCACAGCGCCTGGGTCAGCGGGAACGCGTTGTTGAGCGCGCCGGAGTAGACGCGGGTGATGTCGATGGCGCCGAAGCGCGCCATGTCGATCGCCTCGGCCTCGCGCCCCAACTGGCCGGAGTGGTACTGGCGCATGCGGATGCGGCCGCCGGTCGCCGCCTCCAGCTGTTCGCCGATCCAGCGCACCGCAACCACGGTCGGGTAGTCCTTGACGTGCACGTCGGTCGCGGTCAGCACGCGCCCGGTGGCGGCCGCCGAGGCCGGCAGGACGCCGGTTGCGATCGCGCCGATCCCGGCCGCGAGGAACCCG
>JAFLEC010000240.1 GCA_017302095.1 Lysobacterales bacterium
TCACGCCCTTGTTGCGGTAGGTGTCCTCGCCGGGCACGCCGGTCTGCCGCCAGCGCGCGCCGGGGGCGAGGATGACGGTACGTGCACGCAGGGTCGCGCCGCTCTCGAGTTCGACCGCGGCCAGGCCGCCCGCTTCCGGCGCCGGGCGCAGGGCCTTCGCGCGCTGCGCGGTCACCACGTCCACGCCGTAGCTGCGCACGTGCGCCTCCAGCGAGGCGGCCAGCTTCGGGCCTTCGGTGTATTCGACCGAGGGGAAATTCTCGATCGCCATGGTGTCCAGCACCTGGCCGCCGAAGCGTTCGGTGAGGATGCCGGTGCGGATGCCCTTGCGTGCGGCGTAGAGTGCCGCGGCGGCACCGGCAGGCCCGCCGCCGACCACCAGCACGTCATACGGCGCGGCACCGTTGAGGGCTTCGGCGGCACGCGCGGCGGCGCCGGTATCGAGCTTGGCGAGGATCTGCTCGATGCTCATGCGGCCGGCGTCGAACGGCTGGCCGTTCATGTAGATCGTCGGTACCGACAGGATCTCGCGCGCCTCGACTTCGGCCTGGAACAGCGCACCGTCGATCGCCATGTGGTGGATCCGCGGGTTGAGCACGCTCATCGCGTTGAGCGCCTGGATGGTGTCCGGGCAGCTCTGGCAATGCAGCGACATGTAGGTTTCGAAGCGGTAGTCGCCGGGCAGGGCGCGCACCTGCGCCGCCAGCGCCTCGTCGATCTTCACCGGGTGCCCGCCGACCTGCAGCAGCGCCAGCACCAGCGAGGTGAACTCGTGGCCCAGCGGGATGCCGGCGAAGCCGACCTGCACCTCGGTGCCGGCGCGGCGGATCAGGAACGACGGCTTGCGCGCATCGTCGCCGGCGGTGCGGTGGATCTTCGGCGACAGCGCGGCGATCTCGTCGAGCAGCACGTCGAGCTCGCGCGCGGCATCGGAACCGTCGAGCGAGGCGACGAGCTCGATCGGCTGCTGCAGGCGCTCGAGATAGGCGCCCAGTTGGTCCTTCAGGTCCTGGTCGAGCATGGGGAGTCCTCGGGGGAGGGGAGTGGCGAACGGGAAAGGGCTGCGGCCAACCGCCCGCGGGGGGCTGGCCGGAGCCCTCTCCCCTAGGCGGGGAGAGGGGCGGGCCGCGGGCGTCGGACAGGAACGCCACCCGCGGCTTGGGGGTCAGATCTTGCCGACCAGGTCCAGCGACGGCTTCAGGGTCTTGGCGCCTTCGTTCCACTTGGCCGGGCAGACTTCGTTCGGATGCTCGGCGACGTACTTGGCGGCCTTCAGCTTGCGCACGGTCTCCTTGACGTCGCGGGCGATCGCGTTGTCGTGCACTTCCATGGTCTTGATCACGCCGTCCGGGTTGACGATGAAGGTGCCGCGCAGGGCTAGGCCCTCGGCGTCGATGTGCACGCCGAACGCGCGGGTCAGCTGGTGGGTCGGGTCGCCGACCAGCGGGAACGCGGCCTTACCCACCGCCGGCGAGGTCTCGTGCCACACCTTGTGGCTGAAATGGGTGTCGGTGGTGATGATGTAGACCTCGGCGCCGGCGGCCTGGAACTCGGCGTAATGCTCGGCGGCGTCTTCGATCTCGGTCGGGCAATTGAAGGTGAAGGCCGCCGGCATGAAGATCAGGACCGACCACTTGCCCCGCAGGGACTGGTCGGTGACCTCGATGAACTTGCCGTTGTGGAAGGCATTGGCCTTGAACGGGGCGACCTGGGTGTTGATCAGGGACATCGTGGTTCCTCGGTGTGGATGGGGGGTGGATGCTGCTTCGCGACAAATCTATCGATCGACATTCAATCAATCAATGAAATTGATTCTATCGAATAGATAGTTAAGAACTATTGAAACTGATGACCAGATGGCCGGTCCGCCTGCGGATGCGCCCTGCGGGGGGCGATGCGACACTGGCGGCATGGATACCACCACCCCGCCGATCCGGGATTTGCTGCAGCGCGCCAGCGCCGTGATCGAGCGCGTCGATGCCGAGTGGCTGCTCGCGCACGCGCTGGGCCGCCCGCCGGGCTGGCTGTGGGCGCATGCCGACGATCCGGTGGAAACCGCCGTACGCGAGGCATTCGACGCGCTGGTCGCGCGGCGAGCCGCCGGCGAACCCGTGGCCTACCTGACCGGGACGCGGGGTTTCTGGACGCTGGACCTGGGTGTCAGCCCGGCCACCCTGATCCCGCGCGCGGAGACCGAACGCCTGGTCGAACTCGCGCTGGACCGCCTGCCGACGGACACGCCGTGCCGGGTCGCCGACCTCGGCACCGGCAGCGGGGCGATCGCGCTGGCGATCGCCCGCGAGCGCCCGATGGCCGCGGTGGTCGCCACCGACGCCAGCAAGGCCGCGCTCGCGGTCGCGGTGGCGAACGCGCGGCGCAACGCGATCGACAACGTCTGGTTCCGGCGCGGCGACTGGTGCGAAGCGCTGGGCCGCGACCGTTTCGACCTGGTCGCCAGCAATCCGCCGTACATCGCCGCGGGCGACCCGCACCTCGCGCAGGGCGACCTGCGGCATGAGCCGGCCGCGGCGCTGGCCTCCGGCATCGACGGCCTCGATGCGATCCGCCGCATCGTCCGCGACGTCCCCGCGCATCTCGCGCCCGCGGGCTGGTTGCTGCTGGAGCATGGCCATGACCAGGGCGAGGCGGTGCGCGCGCTGCTGCTGGCCACCGGCTTCACGGACGTCGCGACCGAGCCCGACCTTGAGGGCCGCGACCGCGTGACCCTGGGGCGCAGGCACTGAACCGCGCCCGCTAGAATCCAGGGTTCCCCACCGCCGGATCCCGCCATGCGCACGCTGTATCCCGAACTCGCCCCGTACCAGACCGGCAGCCTCGCGGTGGACGGTCGCCACACCCTGTACTGGGAGCAGTGCGGCAACCCCGACGGCAAGCCGGTGGTGATGCTGCACGGCGGTCCCGGCGCGGGCTGCAACGCGAACATGCGGCGCTTCCACGACCCCGCGAAATACCGCATCGTGTTGTTCGACCAGCGCGGATCGGGGCGCAGCACGCCGCATGCCGACCTTGTCGACAACACCACCTGGGACCTGGTCGCCGACATCGAGCGGCTCCGCGAGCACCTCGGCATCGCGCGCTGGCAGGTGTTCGGCGGCAGCTGGGGCTCGACCCTCGCGCTGGCCTATGCCGAGGCGCATCCGCAGCGGGTGACCGAGCTGGTCCTGCGTGGCATCTTCATGCTGCGCCGCTGGGAACTGGAATGGTTCTACCAGGAGGGCGCCAGCCGGCTGTTCCCGGATGCGTGGGCGCACTACATCGC
>JAFLEC010000241.1 GCA_017302095.1 Lysobacterales bacterium
CGCTGCTGGCGGTCGGGCTGTCGCTGGCCTCGACCCTGTTCTTCACCGCGACCTACGTGTTCAACCGCGCCGCCGCGGTCGATGGCGGGCACTGGGCGTGGACCGCGGCCCTGCGCTACCTGTGCACCTTGCCGCTGTTGCTGGTGCTGATGCCGTGGCAGGGCGGCACCGCGCCGGTGTTGCGGGCGCTGCGCGCGGCACCGGGCGCTTGGCTGGCGTGGAGCGGGGTCGGCTTCGTCGCGTTCTACATCCTGCTCAGCGTGGCCGCGGCGAGCGGGCCGGCCTGGCTGGTGGCCGGCAGCTTCCAGACCACGGTGGTGGCGGGGATGCTGTGCGCGCCGCTGCTGTACCGCGATGCCCGTGCGCGCATCCCGCGCGCGGCGTTCGCGGTCGGGGTGGTGGTGCTGGCCGGCGTCCTGCTGATGCAACTCGGCCATGCGGAGGGTGCGCTCGACGCCCGCGCCTGGTTCGCGCTGGCCTGCGTGGTCGCCAGTGCGTTCGCCTATCCGCTGGGCAACCGCGGCCTGTTGCTGCACCTGGAGCGGCGCGGCACCGACCTCAACGCGACCCAGCGCGTGTTCGGCATGACCCTGGCCAGCCAGCCGGCGTGGCTGGCGCTGGCGGCATGGGCGTGGACGCAGGCCGGCGCACCGCCGGCGTCGCAGCTCGCGTTCGCGTTCGGGGTTGCGCTGAGCGCCGGGGTGGTCGCGACCATCCTGTTCTTCCAGGCCACCGGCATGGTCCGCGACAACCCCACCGCACTCGGCGCGGCGGAGGCGATGCAGGCGGCCGAGGTGCTGTTCTCGGTCGTGCTCGGCGCGCTGTTCCTCGGCGAACCGTGGCCGCAGGGGCCGGCCCTGGCCGGGGCGATGGTGGTGGTCGCCGGCATCGGCCTGTTCGCCTGGGTGGTGGCGCACGATGCCCGCCGGAGTGCGCGCGAGGCCGAGGCCCTGCGCGGCGATCGCGGCGGCTAGCGCGGCGTCGCCGCCACGATGCGGAAGATCACCCGGTCGCGATAGGGCGCGCCCAGCGGCTCGATCCGGTAGCCGAGGGCTTCGACCCGTTCGCGCACCTTCGGCAAATGCGCCGTCGGGGTGTGCCAGACCACGTCGGGTTCGCGCTCCGCCAGCTCGCGGGCGAGGTCATCGTCGTAGGCCGGGTTGAAGCGCGGCGCCTCACGCTGCGGCGCCAGCGACAGGCGTTCGACCTCCACCCCAAGTTCCAGGTGCAGGCCATAGCGCGGCAGGTCGTCGATCGCGTTGACCTCGTAGATCGGGCCGGGCACGCGGGCACGGATCGCGCGCGCCCAGGCTGCGGCATCCTTGGAGGTGTCCATGGTCGCGGCCACGAACTTGAGGCCCAGCAGCAGCGCCGCCCAGGCGACGATCCAGCCCCAGTGCGGCAGGCGGCGACCTTCGGCCACCCATTGCCGCGCCACCAGCAGCGCCAGCGGCAGGAACAGGGGCAGCAGGTACAGCGGCAGTCGCGAACGCGCGATGCAGAACACCAGCAACGGCAGCAGCACCCACAGGGCCAGCAACAGCCCGGCGGGATCGGCCTGCCGGGCCTCGCGACCGCGCCAGCGGCGCAGGTCCGCGGGCAGGCCGCGTGCCCAGCGCAACAGCGCCGGGGTCCACGGCAGGCTGCCGAACAGCAGCGTCGGCAGGTACACCTGCAACCAGCCGTACCACTCGCCGTGGCGGCCGAATTCGTCGGTGGCGATGCGGTTGTAGACCTCGTCGCCGATGAAGTAGTGCAGCAGGCCGGGGTTGCCGCGGATCACCGCGACATACCACGGCAGCGCGAGCAGCACGAACAGCGCAAGGCCGGCGATGTCGAACAGCCGATGGCGCACGCGTGCGCCGCGCAGCAGGTCGAAGGCGACGATCGCCAGCAACGGCAGCAGCGCAGGCGGCCCCTTGGTCAGGAAGGCGAGGCCGAACGCCGCCCACATCAGCGCCAGCCAGCGGCGTGGCGAGCGGTCGCCAAAGCGCGCTTCAACGAACGCGTGCATCGCCAGCGCCTGGCAGGCGGCGAGGAACGGATCGGTGGTGATCAGTTGCGAGGACGCGAACGGCAGCAGCATGGTCGCGTAGGCGAGCGCGGCGATGCGTTCCCCGCCCGGCGCGAGCCGGCGCGCGGTGCGCCACGCCAGCCCGACGATCAGCAGGTAGGCCAGCGCCGACGGCAGCCGCGCCGCGAACGGGGTATGCCCCAGCAGTCCGACGCTGGAAGCGATGGCCCAGTACGTCAGCGGCGGCTTGGTCCAGTGCCCGACCTCGTGGCTGCGGTGCGGGTTCAGCCAGTCGCCGCTGTCCAGCATGTTGAGGGCGACATTGGTGTAGCGGCCCTCGTCCGGATCCCAGATGCCGCGCAGCCCCAGGCCGGCGAGGGCGAGCACGCAGGCAAGCAGCGCGATCCAGGCGGCGGGCGAGCGCAGCAGGCGTTCCATGCAAAGGTTCGGTCAGCGCACCTGCGCCAACCAGTCCTCCAGGTTGTAGTAGTTGGTCACGCGCGCGATCAAACCGTCGCGGATGGCGAAGAACGCGCCACCGGGCAGCACGTAGCGTTGGCCCTGCGCCGGCGGCAGGCCGTCGTCCGCCTGCAGGTATTCGCCATGCACCACGTATTCGGCGGCAGCGCGGGCGCCGTCCGGCGAGGCCATCACCACCACGTCGCGCAGCTGCTCGCGGTAGCAGCGCGCCATCCGCTCCTGGAAGGCGGCGAAGGCGGGTTTGCCCGTTTCGCGCGGGCCCTGGTTGAGGTCGTGGATGACATCGTCGGCGAGCAGGGCCTGCATGCCCGCCCAGTCGCCGCGGTTGAAGGCGGCGTAGTAGGCGAGCACCAGTTCGGTGGCACGGTCGTGGGCGCGGGTGCCGTCGATCTTCACGTGGGCGATGCTCCGGTGTCGGCGGGGAACAGGGCGGGCAGGGCGTCGAGGTCGAGGTTGCCGCCGGACAGCACCAGCCCGACCTTGCGCCCGGCGAAGCGCGCACGATACGCGAGCACCGCGGCCAGCACGATCGCCGACGAAGGCTCGACCAATTGCTTCAGGTGGCCGACGATCCGGCGCAGCGCAGCGAGGGTGGCGTCGTCGTCGACGGTCAGCACTTCGGCGCCGGCGGCCTGCAGCAGGGCGAAGTTCGGCGCGCCCAGGGTGCCGCGCAGGCCATCGCACACGGTCGCGGGGACGAAGTCGTGGTCGAGCGTGCCGCGCGCGAACGAGCGCGCGCCGTCGGCGGCGCCCGCGGGTTCCGCGAGGTAGA
>JAFLEC010000242.1 GCA_017302095.1 Lysobacterales bacterium
GCAGGACTGCGCGCCGGTGAACGCCCGGCGCGTGGCGCCGGGCCGGGGATCCGCGGTTCGGTGAGGCGATTCCGACTACCGCTTCGGCAGGTACGCCTGCGGATCGACCGGCTTGCCGTTGTAGCGGGTGAACCGGCGTCGCCTGCAGTCCGCAGGACTGCGCGCCGGTGAACGCCCGGCGCGTGGCGCCGGGCCGGGGATCCGCGGTTCGGTGAGGCGATTCCGACTACCGCTTCGGCAGGTACGCCTGCGGATCGACCGGCTTGCCGTTGTAGCGGATCTCGAAATGCAGCATGTCGCGCGCCGCGCCGCTGCGGCCCATCTCCGCGACCTGCTGGCCGGCCTTGACCAGCTGGCCTTCATTGACCAGCCGCGCGCGGTTGTGGCCATAGGCCGACAGCCACTGGTCGTTGTGCTTGACGATCACCAGTTCGCCGTAGCCCACCAGCCCCGAACCCGAATACACCACCACGCCATCGGCGGCGGCCCGTACCGGTTGACCGGCCTTGCCTGCGATGTCGATGCCCTGCCGGGTCGGGTCGCCGCTGGCGAAGCTGGCGAACACATTGCCGTCGGTGGGCCAGCGCCAGGCCAGCGTGCTCGTGGCGGGCGGCGGTGCCGCCGGTGCGCTGGGCTTCGGCGCCGGCTTCGATGCACCAGCCGACGATACCGGTCGCGACGACTTCGGCGCGCCGCCCGGATACAGGCGCAGGCGCTGCCCGGGGTAGATGGTGTACGGCGGGGGGATGTCGTTCCAGAGCGCCAGGTCGAGCGCGGTGATGCCGTTTTCGGTGGCGATGCGGTAGACCGTCTGCCCGCGCTGGACCACCGCGGTCGCGCCGTACCTGGGCTGCGAGACCTGCACCGGGCGCTCGCCGCGCACCGCGCTGCCGCGGCCCGGTTCGCGCACCACGTGGCTGCGCCCGCAGGCGGCGAGGACGACGAGCAGGCAGCAGGCGGCAGCAAGGCGAGGCATGCGCATGGCCCGCATCATGCCCCATGGCCCCGCAACAGCAACCAACCGATGCCGGCGGCCAGCAGCACCAGCACGCCCCAGCCGATGTGCTCGATCCAGCGATGCAGCGCGCGCTCGGCGTGTTCACCGCCGAGGCGGATCGCCGCTGCGACCAGGTAGACCCGCTTGCCGCGGCCGACCAGCATGCTGGCGAGGAACGGCAGCATCGGGATTCCGACGATGCCGCTGGCCCAGGTGAAGATCTTCAGCGGGATCGGGGTGAACCCGGCCAGCACCAGCAGCCAGAACGCCTTCCAAGGCGATTCCGCGGTGATCTCGCGCAGGTGGGTGACCTGCGCGTCGATCTTGGCCAGCCAGCCCAGGCTGTCCAGCAACGGTTTGACCAGCTCGTAGGCGTAATGGCCAAGCAGGTAGCCGACCACCGCGCCGAGCAGGGAAAACCCGAGGCTGATGGTGGCGAACCAGAAGCCGCGGCGCGGCTGCGCCAGGCACATCGGCGCCAGCATCACTTCCGGCATCACCGGGAACACGATCGCCTCGGCGAAGCTCAACCCACCGAGCAGGCGCGGCGCATGCGGATGCCGCGACCAGCGCAGCGCACGTTCGTACAGGGGGCGGAACAGGTTCATCGGTCGGTCATCCCGGACAGCAGCGGCACGAAAATCACCGGACCGAGGTCGGCCTGCTCGATGCTGCCGTCCGCGCGCTTGCGCAGCCGCAGCAGCGATTGCCCGGAGGAGCCGCCGACCGGCGCGACCAGGGTGCCGCCCGGCGCCAGCTGGTCGACCAGCGCGTCCACCAGCGCCGGCCCGGCCGCGGTCACGATGATCGCGTCGAACGGCGCTTCCTCCGGCCAGCCGATGCGGCCGTCGTCGTGCTTGCTGCGCACGTGCAGGCCCAGCGCTCGGAAGCGCTTGCGCGCGGTGCGCAACAGGTCGCCGATGCGCTCGACGGTGAACACGTCGAGCCCCAGCGCGGCCAGCACCGCGGCCTGGTAGCCGGAGCCGGTGCCGACCTCCAGCACCTTCTTCGGCGCGGTTTCCAGCAGCGCCTCGGTCATCCGCGCGACCACCCACGGCTGCGAGATCGTCTGGCCGTGGCCGATCGGCAAGGCATCGTCCTCGTAGGCGCGCGCGGCCAGCGCCTCGTCCACGAACTGGTGGCGCGGCACGGTGCGGATCGCGTTGAGCACGCGTTCGTCGGCGATCGGCGGCAACGGCCGCTGCAGGGTGCCGCCGTTGCGCAGGCGCTCGACCAGGCGGTCGCGGGCGCGTTGCCCGGTCATGCCGATGCCGACGTCGGCCGGCTGCAGGCGCAGGCGCGAGATCATGCGTCGTGCCCCAGCGCCTGGCCGAGGCCGCCGACCCAGCTCGCGACCTGCTCCAGCGCCTGGTAGCGGGTGAGGTCGACGTGGATCGGCGTGATCGCGATGTGGCCGCTGCGCACCGCGTGGAAATCGGTGCCGGGCCCGGCATCCTGCTCCTCGCCCGCGGCGCCGATCCACCACCACTCGCGGCCGCGCGGGTCCTGCTGCGGGGTGCACGGTTCCGCGCGGTGGCGGTTGCCGAGGCGACTGGTCTCGAAGCCGCGGACCTCGGACCAGGGCAGGTCGGGGACGTTGACGTTGAGGATGGTGTTGGCCGGCAGCGGGTCGGTGCGCAGGCGGGCGATGATCTCCACCGCCGCGCGCGCCGCGGTCTCGTAATGCAGGCCCTTGTGGTCGGCGGTGACCAGCGACACCGCGACCGCCGGCAGGCCGAGGAAGCGGCCTTCCATCGCCGCCGCCACGGTGCCGGAGTAGATGACGTCGTCGCCGAGGTTGGCGGTGTTGTTGATGCCGGACACCACGATGTCGGGCGCCAAACCCATCGCATCCAGCATCCCGGTGATCGCCACGTGCACGCAATCGGTCGGCGTGCCGTAGACCTTCCACGTCCACGCGTCGAGGCGCAGCACGCGGATCGGCGCATCCAGGGTCAGCGAGTTGCTGGCGCCGCTGCGATCGCGGTCGGGGGCCACCACCAGCACTTCGTGGCCGGCCCCGCGCAGGCCCTTGGCGAGAGCCTGGATGCCGGGGGCGTCGACGCCGTCGTCGTTGCTGACCAGGACGCGCATCCGCTTACGACATCGCTTCGTTCTGCATGCCGGCCATGATACCGGAAGGGCGCTGCGATACCCTGCACCGATGCGAAAAAGCCCGCCCGCCGACGACGCCCCGGACGATGCCGCGCTGTTCCGCGACGCGATCGGCGCCGGCCGCGGCAAGGTGCGCGCGCTGCCCGCCG
>JAFLEC010000243.1 GCA_017302095.1 Lysobacterales bacterium
GCAGGCATCGAAGATGCCCGTTACAATTCTCGTTCTCAGCGGAGTGGTAGTTCAGTCGGTTAGAATGCTGGCCTGTCACGCCGGAGGTCGCGGGTTCGAGTCCCGTCCACTCCGCCATCGAGTACCCAAGCAGGCGCCGGCGACGGCGCCTTCTTTTTTGCCCGCGCGATGGACGGACGGGTTGGCGCGGGCGGGTTAAACTAAACGGCTACGCCACATCGAAGCCGCCCATGCTGCAGAAACTCCGCGAAAAGACCTCCGGCAAGATCGCCTCGGCGATCCTGGTGCTGATGGCGATCCCGTTCGCCTTCTTCGGCGTCGAGTCCTACATGTCGCAGCGGGTCGAGACGTACGTTGCGCGGATCAGCCAGGCGCCATCCTGGTGGCCGTCGGCGCCTGACGTCTGGCCGCTCAGCCTGCTGCACACCCACCACGACATCGCTGCCGACGAGTTCCGCCGGCGCCTCGAGGTGGCGCGCGCGCGCGCGCGCGACGAGCAGGGCGACAAGTTCGACGCCAAGGCGTTCGAATCGGTCGACAACAAGCGCAAGTTGCTCGACGAGATGATCGACGAACAAGTGATGCGCCTTGCCGCCGAGGGCGCGGGGATCCTGGTCAGCGACGCGGAAGTCCGTGCGGAGATCCAGAAGATCCCGGACTTCCAGGTCGATGGCCGTTTCGACGCGGATCGTTACCAGATGCTGCTCGGGTCGCAATCGCCGCCGTTGACGCCGCTGCAGTTCGAAACGCGCGTGCGCGACAACCTGCAGTTCGGGCTGATTCCGAGCCGCCTGGCGCAGTCCTCGTTCGTGACCGGTTCCGAGCTCGAACGGGTGGTGCGCCTGCTGGGCGAACGGCGTGACGTGTCCTTCGTCGAGATGCCGCCCGCGCCGGTGGACGCGACGCCCGTGTCCGGCGCGGAAATCCAGGCTTGGTACAAGTCGCATGCGAGCGACTACCGCAGGCCCGAGACCGTCCGCCTCGAGTACATCGAACTCGACGGCGCAGCGCTGCCACCGCCGGTCGTCGACGAGGCCGCGTTGCGCAAGCGTTACGACGAGCAGGTCGCCAAGTTCTCCTCCGCCGAGCAACGCGAAGTCGCCCATATCCTGGTGCAGGTGGCTGCCGACGCATCCGATGCCGACAAGAAGGCGGCCGAGGCTCGCGCGAACAAGTTGGCAACCCAGGCTCGCGCCACCGGCGCGGACTTCGCGGCGATCGCCCGGGCCAACAGCGACGACACCGGTTCCAAGGCCAAGGGTGGCGACCTGGGCTGGTTGGCGAAGGCCAGCCTGCCCGGTCCGGTGGGTGAGGCAGCGTTCTCCATGCAGCAAGGTGAAGTGCGGGGGCCGGTGAAGAGCGATTTCGGCTGGCATGTCATCAAGGTGAACCAGATCCGCGCCGGCAGCCAGCAGTCCTTCGAATCGGTGCGCGCCCAGCTCGAGGCCGAGCTGGCGGAGACCGGCAAGGACCGTGCCTTCAACGACCTCAGCGGAAAGCTCGTCGATGCGGTGTACAAGAACCCGACCTCGCTCGCCCCGGCGGCGACTGCGCTCGGGCTGACCGTCCAGACGACGTCCCCGTTCTCCCGCGCAGGTGGACAGGGCATTGCGGCGGATCCGAAGGTAGTGCGTGCGGCTTTCTCCGACAGCCTCGTTCAGGACGGTACGGCCAGCGATCCGATCGAACTGGGGCCGAACCGAATGGTGATGATCCGCGTGGTCGAGCACCAGCCCGAAGCGGCATTGCCGCTTTCCGCGGTCTCGGATGCGGTGGTGGCTGCGATCCGCGCGGACCGCCAGCGGAAGGCGGCCGAGTCCGCGGCCGACGCGTTGCTCAAGGCGGCGAAGGCGCGGGGGCTCGCGGCTGCGGCGAATGACGCCAAGCTGGCGACGGCGCAGTTGGATGGGCTGGAACGCTCGGCGGTCTTCCCGCCGCGTCCGCTGGTGGATGCATTCTTCGACGCCCCCCGGCCCGCGAACAACCTCGCCGAATTCGGCAAGGCGGCCGTGGGCGGGCGCTTCGTGGTCTTCGAGATCCGCGGAGTGCACGACGGCGTTGCGTCCCAGGTGACCCCCGAGCAGCGCGAACAGCTCCGCGAACAAATGTCGATGTCGGTCGGGCTGGAAGCGCAGAAGGCGTACGTGGGCGGCGAACGCGCCCGCTACCGGATCGAGGTCGCCGAAGACCGCCTCTGACCGGCGCCATCGCGCAACGCAAGACGCCCGGCAATGCCGGGCGTCTTCGCATGGATCGCCGGGGTGGGGCTTACTCGATCCCGCTCATTCCCATGATGTTGTAGCCGGCGTCGACGTAGGTCACTTCGCCGGTGATGCCGCGGGCGAGGTCCGAGCACAGGAACGCGGCGGTGTTGCCGACGTCCTCGATGGTCACCGCGCGGCGCAGCGGGGCGACTGCCTCGAACTGGCTCAGCATCTTGCGGAAGTTGGCCACGCCGCTGGCGGCCAGCGTGCGGATCGGGCCGGCCGAGATCGCGTTCACCCGCGTGCCTTCCGGGCCGAGCGCCATCGCCATGTAGCGCACCGTGGCTTCCAGCGAGGCCTTGGCCACGCCCATGGTGTTGTAGTTGGCCAGTGCGCGTTCGGCGCCGAGGTAGGACAGGGTGAGGATGCTGCCGTTGCGGCCCTTCATCAGCGGGCGCGCGGCCTTGCCCAGCGCGGCCAGCGAGTAGGCGCTGATGTCGTGGGCGATGTGGTAGCGCTCGCGGGTGATGCCGTCGAGGAAGTCGCCCTCGATCGCCTCGCGCGGGGCGAAGGCGATGCAGTGCACGAGGATGTCGAAGCCGTCGCTCCAGTGCTTGCCCAGTTCGTCGAAGCAGGCGTCGACCTGCGCGTCGTCGGCCACGTCCAGCGGCAGCACGATCTTGCTGCCGTATTCGGCGGCGGCGTCCTCGACGCGCGATTTCAGTTTCTCGTTCTGGTAGGTCAGCGCCAGCTCGGCGCCCTCGCGATGGAAGGCATCGGCGATGCCGGTGGCGATCGAACGCTGGCTGGCGATGCCGGTCACCAGCGCACGCTTGCCTTGCAGGAATCCCATGGTCTCTCCTTGGATGTGCGCGTGGGGCGCTTCGAGCGAATGCTCTAGTTTGCCTCGCCGGCCGGGTCCGGGCCAGCGCCAGCCGCCGTGACCGGGACCAGCACCTCGCGCATGCCGGCGCGCCAGCCGGGATTGAGCGCCACCACCAAGGCCGGGTCATGGCCTTGGGTCCGC
>JAFLEC010000244.1 GCA_017302095.1 Lysobacterales bacterium
CGCACCCGGCGAAGTTCCCGGAAGTGGTCGAACCGCTGCTCGGCCACGCGGTCGCGGTGCCGCCGGCGCTGGCGGCGATGCTGGCCCGCCCCAGCCACGCCGAAGCGCTCGCGAACGATGCCGATGCCCTGCGCGACCGCTTGCGGATGTGGTGAAGCCCTCGGGCGATCTGCGAAAGCGGTTCGGGCGATTCGCCAGATCGTTCGTCGGATTGGCCGAGTCGCGGTGCTGCTGCGATAATCGCGGGCTTGTGGCCCCGTAGCTCAGCTGGATAGAGCGGTCCCCTCCTAAGGGACAGGTCGTGCGTTCGAATCGCGCCGGGGTCGCCACTGTCCAGCCTTTCCGCCTTTCGGAGTTTCCGCATGTCGCACCCCGTCCTCACCGCGCTCGGCCTGACCGCCGTCGAATCCGGCACCTACCTGGGCAATGGCGAGTGGTCCAAGACCAGCGACGCCGGCGTCATCGAGCCTGTCAACCCGACCACCGGCGAGGTGCTGGGCCGCGTGCACGCGTCCTCGCAGGCCGACTACGACGTGATCGTCGAGCGCGCCCAGAGCGCCTTCAAGGTCTGGCGCACCACCCCGGCCCCGCGCCGCGGCGAGGCGATCCGCCTGTGCGCCGATGCGCTGCGCGCGCACAAGGATGCGCTGGGTTCGCTGGTCGCGCTGGAGATGGGCAAGTCGAAGCCGGAAGGCGACGGCGAAGTGCAGGAGATGATCGACATCGGCGAGTTCGCGGTGGGCCTGTCGCGCCAGCTGTACGGCCTGACCATGCACTCCGAGCGCCCGGGCCACCGGATGTACGAGCAGTGGCATCCGATCGGCATCGTCGGCGTGATCTCCGCCTTCAACTTCCCGGTCGCGGTGTGGGCTTGGAACAGCTTCGTCGCGGCGATCTGCGGCGACATCACGATCTGGAAGCCATCGCCGAAGACCCCGCTGTCGGCGATCGCGTCGATGAAGATCTGCAACGAGGCGCTGCGCAAGGGCGGCTTCCCGGACATCTTCTTCCTGTTCAACGACGCCGGCAGCGACCTCGCCCAGGGCTTCGTGGACGACAAGCGCATCCCGCTGATTTCGTTCACCGGCAGCACCAAGGTCGGGCGCATGGTCGGCGAGCGCTGCGCGCGCCGCATGGGCCGCAGCCTGCTGGAGCTGGGCGGCAACAACGCGATCATCGTGGATGAAACCGCCGACCTGAAGCTGGCGATCCCGGCGATCGTGTTCGGCGCGGTCGGCACCGCCGGCCAGCGCTGCACCACCACCCGCCGCCTGATCGTGCACGCATCGATCTACGAGGACGTGCTGGCCAAGCTGGTCACCGCCTACAAGCAGGTGGAAAAGAAGATCGGCGATCCCACCGACCCGGCCAACCTGATGGGCCCGCTGAACAGCAAGGACGGCGTGGACGCCTACCTCGACGCGATCGCCAAGGCCAAGGCCGCGGGCGGCACCGTGGTGACCGGCGGCGAAGCCATCGACCGCCCGGGCAACTTCGTGCTGCCGGCGATCGTCACCGGCCTGACCAACGACGCCGAGATCGTCCAGCACGAGACCTTCGCGCCGATCCTGTACGTCATGCAGTACGAGGACCTGGCCGATGCCATCGAGATGCAGAACGCGGTGCCGCAGGGCCTGAGCTCCTCGATCTTCACCACCAACCTCAAGCGCGCCGAGGCGTTCCTGTCGGCGGCCGGGAGCGACTGCGGCATCGCCAACGTCAACATCGGCACCAGCGGTGCCGAGATCGGCGGCGCGTTCGGCGGCGAGAAGGAGACCGGCGGCGGCCGCGAGTCGGGTTCGGACGCGTGGAAGGCCTACATGCGCCGGCAAACGAATACCATCAACTATTCCGACGCGCTGCCGCTGGCCCAGGGCATCAAGTTCGACCTGTAAGGGACGCCGATGAACGCACCCATCCGCCAGACCAGCGCGCTGGCCGTCGTGAGCCTGGTCGCCGGCGTCCTCGGCTGGACGCTGCTGCCCTTCCTCGGCAGCATCGCCG
The DNA here is from genome assembly GCA_017302095.1 of Lysobacterales bacterium. Taxonomy (GTDB): domain Bacteria; phylum Pseudomonadota; class Gammaproteobacteria; order Xanthomonadales; family Xanthomonadaceae; genus Thermomonas. The sequence goes on from JAFLEC010000244.1 coordinate 2,005, forward strand.
CGGTGGTCACCGGGCACATGGCGCGCAGCGAGATCCGGCGTGCGCCCGATCGCCTGGAGGGCGACGGCCTGGCGATCGCCGGGCTGGTGCTGGGCTACCTCTCGATCGCCCTGGCGGTGCTGCTGGTGTTCGCGGTGTTCCTGTTCTTCGGCGGCCTGGCCGCGTTCCTCGCATTCGCCGGCCGCTGACGCCTTGTACGGACTCGCCCGCCCGCTGCTGTTCGCGTTCGATGCCGAGCATGCGCACGGCCTCGGGCTGGCATCGCTGGAGGCGGCCTATCGCTGCGGCCTGAACCCGCTGGTGGGCAGCGCGCCGAAGCCGTTGCCGACCAAGGCGTTCGGCCTGTCGTTCCCGAACCCGGTCGGGCTGGCGGCGGGGCTGGACAAGAACGGCGCGCACATCGACGCCCTGCTCGCGCTCGGCTTCGGCTTCGTCGAAGTCGGCACCGTGACCCCGCGCCCGCAGCCGGGCAACCCGAAGCCGCGGATGTTCCGCCTGCCGCGGCACGAGGCGGTGATCAACCGGCTCGGCTTCAACAACGACGGCGTCGACGCGCTGGTGCGCAACGTCGAGCGCGCACGCCGCCGCACTGGCCTGCTGGGCATCAACATCGGCAAGAACAAGGACACGCCGAACGACTCGGCGGAGTCCGACTACCTGCACTGCCTGCGCAAGGTCTACCCGCTGGCGGACTACGTGACCGTCAACATCTCCTCGCCGAACACCGCCGGCCTGCGCGAACTGCAGGAAGAGCAGGCGCTGCGCCGGCTGGTCTCGGTCCTGCGCGAGGAACAGGAAGCGCTGGCCGGCGTGCACGGCAAGCGCGTGCCGATGCTGGTGAAGATCGCCCCCGACCTGTCCGAGAGCGACATCGATGCCGCCGGCCGCGTGCTCGGCGACCTGCAGGTGGATGGCGTGATCGCCACCAACACCACGATCGCGCGCGACGGCGTGGAGGGCGACCGCCATGCCGGCGAAGTGGGCGGCCTGTCCGGCGCCCCGCTGATGACCAAGTCGACCTCGGTGCTGCGCATGCTGCGCACGCGCCTGCCGGAGGCGATCCCGCTGGTCGGCGTGGGCGGCATCCTGCACGGCGCCGATGCCGCCACCAAGCAGGCCGCGGGCGCCACGCTGGTGCAGCTGTACACCGGCCTGGTCTACCGCGGCCCGGCGCTGGTCGGCGAATGCGTCGAGGCCCTGCGCCGGCGCAAGGAAGCCCCCAGC
>JAFLEC010000245.1 GCA_017302095.1 Lysobacterales bacterium
CCACCGCGGTCAAGTTCATGACCGATGGCATCCTGCTCGCGGAGATCCAGGCCGATCGCTGGCTGTCCAAGTACGACACCCTGATCATCGACGAGGCGCACGAGCGCAGCCTCAACATCGACTTCCTGCTCGGCTACCTCAAGCAGCTGCTGCCGCGCCGGCCCGACCTGAAGCTGGTGGTGACCTCGGCGACCATCGACACCGCCCGCTTCGCCGCCCACTTCGGCGGCGCGCCGGTCGTCGACGTGGAGGGCCGCGGCTACCCGGTCGAGGTGCGCTACCGCCCGCTCGAGGGCGAGGCCGAAGAGGACGGCGGGCAGCGCACGCTCGTGGACGGCATCGTCGCCGCGTGTGATGAAATCCAGAAGGACAAGGGCATCGGTGACACCCTCGTGTTCCTGCCGGGCGAGCGCGAGATCCGCGATGTCCACCAGGCGCTGGAACGGCGCAAGTACCGCCATACCGAGGTGCTGCCGCTGTACGCGCGGCTGTCGGCCAAGGACCAGGACCGGGTGTTCCATCCGGGTCCGCAGCGCCGCATCGTGCTGGCCACCAACGTGGCGGAAACCTCGCTGACGGTGCCGCGCATCCACTACGTCGTCGATCCCGGCGTGGCCCGGGTCAAGCGCTACAGCCCGCGGCAGAAGCTGGACCGGCTGCACATCGAGGCGGTGTCGCAGGCCAGCGCCAACCAGCGCGCCGGCCGTTGCGGCCGCATCGCGCCGGGCACCTGTATCCGCCTGTATTCGGAAGCCGATTTCGCCGCGCGCCCCGCGTTCACCGACCCGGAGATCCGCCGCGCCGCGCTGGCAGGGGTGATCCTGCGGATGCTGTCGCTGGGGCTGGGCAATATCGAAGAGTTCCCGTTCCTCGAACCGCCGGACCCGCGCGCGATCGCCGACGGCTGGCAGCAGCTGGGCGAGCTGGGCGCGGTCGATGCCCACCGCAAGCTCACCGCCATCGGCAGGACGATGGCGAAGCTGCCGGTGGACGTGAAGCTGGCGCGCATGCTGGTGGCCGCACACGCGCATGGCGTGCTGCGCGAGATGCTGGTGATCGCCGGCTTCCTCGGCATCCAGGACCCGCGCGAACGCCCGGCCGACGCGCGCGCCGCCGCCGATGCCGCGCATGCGCAGTTCGCGGACGCGAAGTCCGAATTCGTCGGCATCCTCAAGCTCTGGGAGGGCTACCGCACCGCGCACGAGGAACTGACCCAGTCGCAGTTGCGCAAGTGGGCGGACAAGCACTTCCTCGGTTTTCTGCGCCTGCGCGAATGGTGGGAGCTGCACCGGCAGCTGAAGCTGCAGTGCGAGGAGCTGTGGCCGGCGGCGGAAAGGGGAGCAGGTGCACTTTCCGCCCTTGCTGCACAGGGTGAGGAGGCAAGCGGGCAGTCCTACGCGGCGCTCCACCGCGCGCTGATCGCCGGCCTGCCCACGCAGCTGGGCCATCGCGGTGACAAGGGCCTTTACGACGGTCCCCGCGGACGCAAGTTCCAGCTGTTCCCGGGCTCGAAGCTGGCCAGCAAGCCGCCGCCGTGGCTGCTGTCGGCCACGCTGCTGGACACCGAGAAGGTCTGGGCGATCACCAACGCCGCCATCGAGCCGGACTGGGCGATCGCAGAGCTGCCGCATCTGCTGGCGCGCCGCCACCACGATCCGCACTGGTCGCGTGCGCAGGGCCGCGTGCTGGGCAGCGAGCAGATCAGCCTGTTCGGGCTGGTGCTGGCGCCGAAGAAGCCGGTGCATTACGGCGCGCTGTTCCCCGAGGAGAGTCGCGGGATCTTCGTGCGCGAGGCGCTGCTCACCGGCGAGATCAACACGCGCAGTGCGTTCCTGCCCCGCAACCTGCGCACGTTGGAACTGGCGCAGCAGGAGGAGGCCAAGCAGCGCCGGGTCGGCCTGGTGGTGGACGAGGACTGGCAGGCGCGCTGGTACCTGGACCGGCTGCCGCCGCACGTGCACAACGCGCAGGCGCTGGACGCCTGGTTCGGCAAGTTGTCGAAGGACGAGAAGGCCGCGCTGGAGTGGTCGCGCGACGACCTGCTGGTGGCCGACCAGACCGACGCCGCGCGCTTCCCGGCGTTCATCGCACTCGGCGATGCGCGGCTGGCGGTGCAGTACCGCTTCGAGCCGGGCGCGCCGGACGACGGCATGACGGTGGCGGTGCCGCTGCACCTGCTCAACGCGCTGGATGCCGCCCGCCTGTCGTGGCTGGCGCCGGGCTTCGTCGAGGACAAGGCGACCGCGCTGATCAAGTCGCTGCCGAAGGCGCTGCGCCGCAATTTCGTACCCGCCCCCGATTTCGCGCGTGCCTTCGCGGAAGCCTTCGCGCAGCCGGACGCCGACAGCATCGAGGGCGCGCTGGCGCGCTTCCTGAAGAAGCTCACCGGCGTCGCCGTGGCCACGACCGATTTCGATGCGGCCGCGATCGAGCCGCACCTGCGCGCCAACCTGCGCCTGCTGGACGGCAAGGTAGTGCTGGCCGAATCGCGCGACCTCGACGACCTCCGCGTCCGCTTCGGCGAACGCGCCGCGCAGGCGTTCGCGCGGCATGCGGCGCAAGGCATGGCGCAGGCCGGCTTGACCGTGTTCCCCGACGCGCCGATCCCGGTGTCGGTGCCCGGTGCCGGCGGGCTGCCCGCCTATCCCGCCTTGCAGGACGACGGCGACAGCGTCTCGCTGGCCCTGCACGCACAACGCGACGTCGCCGAACGCCTGCACCCGCAAGGCGTGCGCCGACTGCTGGCGATCGCGTTGGCGGACAAGCTGAAGCAGGCGCGCAAGCAGCTGCCGGTGCAGCCGAAGATCTCGTTGCTCTACGCGGCCATCGAGTCCGCCGACTCGCGCCGCGATGGCTTGAAGGATGCAGACCGCCTGCGCGCGGACCTCGTCGACGGTGCGTTCGACGCGCTGGCCGCCGAAGGCCTGCTCGAGGTGCGCGACGCGGAGGCCTTCGCCCAGCGCCGCGACACCCTTGCCAAGGCGCTGTTCGCCGAAGCCATGCAGCGATTGCGCCAGGCCGAAGCGATCCTGGGCCTGGTCGCGGAGGCGCGGGCCAAGCTCGAATCCACGCTGATGGGCTGGGCGCGCGGCAACCTCGACGACATGCGCGCGCAGCTCGACGCGCTGGTGCCGCCGGGTTTCCTGCGCGACGTCCCGGCCGCGGCGCTGGCCGAGTACCCGCGCTACCTGAAGGCGCTGGCGCTGCGCGG
>JAFLEC010000246.1 GCA_017302095.1 Lysobacterales bacterium
GCACCAAGACCAACCGCCTCGAGGAACTGTTCGTGCGCATGACCAGCAAGCCGGGGGCCGCCGCATGAGCGCCGCCACGCCGAACCCGAACCTGGTCGCGCTGGGCACCATCGTCCGCCGCGAGGTCAACCGCATCCTGCGCATCTGGGGCCAGACCCTGATGCCGCCGGCGATCACCATGACCCTGTACTTCCTGATCTTCGGCGGGCTGATCGGCTCGCGCGTCGGCCAGATGGACGGGATCCGCTACATGGATTTCATCGTCCCCGGGCTGGTGATGATGAGCGTGATCCAGAACAGCTACGGCAACATCAGCAGCTCGTTCTTCGGCGCGAAGTTCGGGCGCCACATCGAGGAACTGCTGGTCAGCCCGATGCCGAACTGGGTCATCCTCGGCGGCTACGTCGCGGGCGCGGTGCTGCGCGGGCTGATGGTTGGCGCGATCGTGCTGTGCGTGGCGATGCTGTTCACCAAGGTGCGCATCCCGCATCCGCTGGTCACCATCGCCTCGGTGCTGCTGGGCGCGACGATCTTCTCGCTGGCCGGCTTCGTGAACGCGGTGTACGCCAAGAAGTTCGACGACATCGCGATCGTCCCGACCTTCATCCTGACCCCGCTGACCTACCTCGGCGGCGTGTTCTATTCGGTCAAGCTGTTGCCGGACTGGGCCGAGGCGGCGACCCACCTCAACCCGATCTTCTACATGGTCAACGCCTTCCGCTACGGCCTGCTCGGGGTGAGCGACGTGCCGCTGTGGCTGGCCTTCGCGCTGATGCTGGGCTTCGTCGCCGCGCTGGCCGCGATCGGCCTGTGGCTGCTCAAGCGCGGCGTGGGGATGCGCAGCTAGGCCGGCAGCCGGAAGAACGCGGTGGCGGTGGCGCTGGTCGCCGCTGCCGTGACCGCGACCGATTCGCCGCGGTCGCGCGCCAGTTCCTCGACGATGTGCGCCAGGTACATCGGTTCGTTGCGCCGGTGCGAGGGCTGTGGCTTGACCGTGCGCGGCAGCAGGTAGGGCGCGTCGGTCTCGATCATCAGGCGATTCGCCGGGATCGACTTCACCAGTTCGCGCAGGTGCAGGCCGCGGCGTTCGTCGCACAGCCAGCCGGTGATGCCGATGTGCCAGTCCTGGTCGAGGTAGTCGAACAGTTCCTCGCGGCTGCCGGTGAAGCAGTGCACCACCGCCGGGCCGAGCCGGCCGTCGAAGTCCTTCATCATCGCCATGAAGTCGGCATGCGCGTCGCGCTGGTGCAGGAACAGTGGCTTGCCGGTGTCCGCGGCGATCTGCAGCTGGCGCTCGAAGGCCTTGCGCTGCGCCGGACGCGGGGAGAAGTCGCGGAAGTAGTCCAGCCCGCATTCGCCGACCGCCACCACCTCCGGGTGCGCGTGCAGGGCGCGCATTTCCGCATCGCATTCCTCGGTGTATTCGGTGGCGTGGTGCGGGTGCACGCCGGCGGTGGCGAACAGTTCGCCGGGATGCGCGCGGGCGAGGGCCAGTGCCTTGGGTGAATGCTCGCGCGAGGCGCCGGTCACGATCATCTTCGCCACGCCCGCATCGCGCGCGCGCTGCAGCACGGCATCGCGGTCGTGGTCGAAGCTGTCGTGGGTGAGGTTGGCGCCGATGTCGATGAGCTGCATGGCGCGATTTTACGATGCCGCCACATCGCACGATGGAACGGGTGCCGGCCCGGAGGCATTCGCCGCTCAGGCTCCGCATCCGGCTGCGATTCGCGGGCGCGCGCCATCCGTGGCGCGCTCGAACGCACTCCGGGCCGGCGCCCATTCCATCGATGGGAGCTTTCATGCGCTCCTACAATGCGGCCATGCATTTCCCGATCACCGACCTGTTGCCGGATATCCGCGCCGCGCTCTCGCGGCATCCGCGGCTGGTGCTGGAAGCGCCGCCGGGCGCGGGCAAGACCACCCAGGTGCCGCTGGCGTTGCTCGATGCCGATTGGCTGGGCGGCAGGAAGGTCGTGATGCTCGAACCGCGCCGGGTCGCCGCGCGCGCGGCCGCCGGGTTCATGGCGGAGCAGCTTGGGGAAACGGTGGGCGACACCGTCGGCTACCGCATCCGCTTCGAGAACAAGGTCGGCCCGACGACGCGGATCGAGGTCGTCACCGAAGGCATCCTGACCCGCATGCTGCAGGACGACCCGCTGCTCGACGGGGTGGGTGCGCTGCTGTTCGACGAATTCCACGAACGCCACCTCGCCGGCGACCTCGGCCTGGCGCTGGCGCTGGACGTGCAGGCGTCGGTGCGCCCCGACCTGCGGATCGTGGCGATGTCGGCAACGCTGGATGGCGAACGGCTCGCCGGTTTCCTCGACGCCCAGCGGCTGTCCAGCGCCGGGCGCAGCTACGCGGTCGAGATCGCGCATTTCCCGGCGCGCCGCGACGAGGCGCTCGAGCACCAGGTGCGGCGCGCCATCGAGCATGCGCTGGCCGCGCATCCGGGCGACCTGCTGGTGTTCCTGCCGGGCCAGCGCGAGATTGCGCGGGTCGAGCAGCTGCTCGCGCCTTCAGCGCCATCGGGCGTCGAGGTGCTGGCCCTGCAAGGCGACCTCCCCATCGAGCAGCAGTCGCGCGTGCTGCAACCCGCGGGCGACAGCCGCCGCCGCATCGTGCTGGCGACCAACGTCGCCGAATCGTCGGTGACCTTGCCCGGCGTGCGCGTGGTGATCGACAGCGGACTGGCACGCGAGCCGCGCTTCGATCCGAACAGCGGCTTCTCGCGGCTGGACGTGGTCGCGATCGCGCAGGCCAGCGCCGACCAGCGCGCCGGTCGCGCCGGCCGCGTCGCCGAAGGCTGGGCATACCGCCTGTGGCCACAGTCGCAGCGGCTGGAACCGCAGCGTCGCCCCGAGATCTCGCAGGTGGAGCTGGCGCCGCTGGCCTTGGAGCTGGCGGCCTGGGGCAGCGCGGCCCTGCGCTTCGTCGATCCGCCACCATCGGGCCCGCTGGCGGCCGGGCATGACCTGCTGCAACGCCTGGAGGCGCTGGACGCGCGCGGCGCGATCACGGCGCGCGGCGGACGCATGCTGGCGCTCGGGACCCACCCGCGCCTCGCGGCGATGCTGCTGGCCGCGGACACACCGCAAGGTGTCGCCATCGCCTGCGACCTGGCGGCCCTGGTCGAGGCGCGCGATCCGCTGCGCACGCGTTCGGATGCGCTGGCCGAACGCTGGCAG
>JAFLEC010000247.1 GCA_017302095.1 Lysobacterales bacterium
GCTGGCCGCAATGGCCGCTGTCGGTGGCGGGCTATTCCCTGGGCGGCAACTTCGCGCTGCGCTTGGGCCTGCGTGCGCGCTCGGCGGGCCTGCCGCTGCAGCGCGTGGCCGCGGTGTGCCCGGTGCTGGATCCGGCGCGGACCATGCGGCAGATGGAAGACGGCCTGCCGATCTACCTGCGCTACTTCGAGCACAAGTGGCGGCGGTCGCTGGCGCGCAAGCGCGCGCTGTTCCCGCAGGCGCACGGTTTCGCCGACGAGGTCCTGCGGCTGCGCATGCGCGCGCTGACCGAATGGATGGTGCTGCGGCACACCGACTTCGCCACCATCGACGATTATTTCGAAGGCTATTCGGTCGCCGGCGGACGGCTGCGCGCGTTGCCGGTGCCGGCCGACATCCTGATGGCGGCGGACGACCCGGTGATCCCGGTCGCGGATTTCGCGGCGATCGCCGACTACCCGGCGATCGACCTCGAGCTTGCGGACCACGGCGGCCACTGCGGCTTCATCGAGGGCGCGAGCCTGGACGGTTACGCCGAACGCTGGGTGGTCGCGCGCCTGCTCGACCGCGACTGAGCCGACGCGCAGGCGACCGTCGCGATCGTAGAATCGCGGCAAGCCACGACAGGAGAGTCCCCATGCGCATCCGCAGCGACAGTTTCGGCCACCGCGAGCCGATCCCGGCCGACTTCGCGATGGGCGGGCCGGATGGCTTCGGCGGCAACCGCAATCCGCACCTGGCGTGGGACGAGGTGCCCGACGGCACGCGCTCCTTCGCGCTGCTGTGCATCGATCCGGATGCGCCCACCGATGGCGCGCTGGTCGCCGATGCCGGTACCCCGATCCCGGTCGAACACCCGCGCGGCGACTTCGTCCACTGGGTGGTGGCCGACCTGCCGGCCGGCGTGCGCGGGATCGCCGCGGGCAGCTGCAGCGATGGCGTCAGCGCGGGCGGCAAGCCGGCCGGCGAAGATGCCGGCGGCGTGCGCGGCCTCAACGACTACACCGGCTGGTTCGCCGGCGATGCGGCGATGGGCGGGCAGTACTTCGGCTACGACGGACCGTATCCGCCCGCCCACGACCTGCGCGAGCACCGCTACTTCTTCCGCCTGTTCGCGCTGGACGTCCCCAGCCTCGGGTTGCCCACCGGCTTCGCCGCCGGCGACGTGTTCCGCGCCATGCATGGCCACGTGCTGGCCGAGGCCGCGCTGTACGGGACCTACACCCTCAACCGCTGACGGCGCTCAGCGCGCCGGCGCGAGCACGTCGGCGAACACCGCGCGGCGCAATGCCCGGAAAGGCAGCCCCGGATTGGGATCGGCATTGCACAGGCAGGCCACCGTCAGCCGGCTCGGCACGTGGGTGGCGAGGTAGGCGGAGAAGCCGTAGAAGAAGCCGTTGTGCTGCACGATCAGGCTGCCGTCGCGGGTGGCGCGGTCCAGCAGCAGCCCGAAGCCGTACTCGGTGGCGCCCATCGCCGCATCTTCCGGCCTCGCCCGATGCGCGCTGGCCAGCCGGTCGTCGCGCAGCTTCGCCGGCGCCAACATCGCACGCAGTCCGTCGGCCTCCACCACCTTGCCGTCCAGCAGGGCGGCATGCCAGCGGCACAGATCCTCGGCGGTGCCGCGCATCGCGCCCGCGCCGCCGCCCTGGACGACGTCGACGCAGGGCCCGTTCTGCAGTCTGGGCGGATCGCCGTCGCCGAAGGCATAGCCGGCCACCCGCCCAGGCACGATGTCCTCGTTGTGGTCGAACGCGGTGCGGGACATGCCCAGCGGTTCGAACAGGCGCGTGCGCCCGACTTCGGCCAGCGGCTGGCCGGTGACCGCCTCGATGATCGCGCCCAGCACCACGTAGTTGGCATTGCTGTATTGCCAGGCCGTCCCCGGCGGGAAATCGAAGGGCGTCGCCTGGCCGGCGATGGCCTCTGCCAGACGCTGCTGGCTGACCTGGCCCGGGAGCGCTTCGCCGGCTTCGTCCGCGTGCAGGCCGGCCGTGTGGTGGATGAGTTCGCGCACGCTGAAGGCAGGAAGTGCCGCGAACGCCGGCAGGTAGCGCGATGCCGGTGCCTCGAGCTCGAGCTTGCCTTCGCCGGCCAGGATCGCCGCCAGCGCCGCGGCGAACTGCTTGGTCAGCGAGCCGATCCGGAAAATGCTGTCGACGCGCACGTCCGTCCCGGTTTCCAGGTTGGACTTGCCTGCCGCGTGGGCGAGTACCGGCGCCCCGTCTCGCCACACCGCCAGTTGGATGCCGGGCGCGGCGCCTTGCACGACGGCGTCGTCGATGATCCGGCGCAGGGTGTCGGCAAGTCCGTTGGACGCGACTGCGACGCCTGCCTGGCCGAGTGCGGCCACGCCGATCGTCGCCGCACCCGCTTGCAAGAGCGACCGCCGCGTGAGGGCCATGGGGATGTCCTGGTGGAGGGAGCGACAGGTTGGGATGCGTGCATGCGGGCGTCGCCTGCCGATCGTCACGTGGACGCCAGCGGCAGGCAATCCCGCGGGACGAACGGCCTATTTCAGGCCACGGGCGTCGGACTCCACCACCATGTCGAGCACATAGGCCTGGGAGGGCGCATCGGCGGGCGGGTCCTTCACCGCGTAGCGGTCCACCCGCAGCACGTTGCGCACGCCGGGTTCGTGCGTGTAGCCCTCTATCGTCGCGTAGAAGTTGCCGAAGGGCCCCGGGTCGCCGACCTTCAGGCCCTTGTCGTCGTACTGCAGCTCGCGCACCTGCAGGCATTGCATGTCGGGGATCAGCGGGTGGCTGCATGGCGCGGTCTGCGCCGCCACTTCGAGGAAGACGCGCTCCCCGGGGCCGCCGTAGCGCGTCTCCGGCGTCGGCGTGCCGGCGAAGGCGAGCTGGTCGCCTGCGGCATTGCGCAAGGTCAGGCGCGGGGCATCGCCGGCCACCAGGCCCATCGCCAGCGCACCCTGCAGGCGTGCGCCAGCCTCGCGGTCCAGCGCCATCAGCTTCGGATCGACGCAGGCCATCATGGTCGAGGCCAGGCGATCGACGGTCAGCGTGCCGGCGCTGGTGGCGTAGGTGCCCATCATCCGGTTGCAGGTGTTGCTGACCGCGATGCGGCCATCGCGGAAATCGAGCTGCAACGGCCGGTCGGCGCGCGCGAACAGCGCGTCGATGCGCGCACCGGCAGCGTCGGTCGCGTCCTGCAGGC
>JAFLEC010000248.1 GCA_017302095.1 Lysobacterales bacterium
GACGCGCTGGCGCTGACCGCGCCGACCGCGGGCATGGCCGCCGCGTATGCCGCCAGCGACCTGGTCCTGCAGCTCTCGCGCAAGCCGGAGGCGTTCGGGCGCACGGTGGTGGAGGCGCTCGCGGTCGGGCGTCCGGTGCTGGGCTGGGCCCACGGCGGGGTCGGCGAATTGCTGGCCGAACTGCAACCGCAGGGCGCGGTGCCGCCGTTCGATGCTGGTGCACTCTCCGCGGCCGCGCGACGCCTGCTGGCGCATCCGCCGGCGCCACCGGCTACGATGCCCTACACGCTGGTCGCGATGCAGCAGGCGACCCTAGCGCTCTACGCGGACATGGTGGGCGATGCAGGCTGAAACCACGCAGGCTGGGCCGGGCTGGCGCTGGGCATCCGCATGGGTGCTCGGCTTCGTCGCCTTGTGGCCGGCGCCCGGCGTTGCTGAAGCGGTGCTCGCCCTGGGCGCGATCGTCGGCATCGCGCACCTGCTGCACGCGCGTTTTCGCGGCAGCGTCGAGCTGTTGAGTGGACCGGCGTGGGCGCTGACGTCGGTGTTGTTCCTGGCCTATTGGTTGCCCGAGGCAGTGTCGGCGTTCGACGCCTCCGATCGCCTGCGCGCCCTGCGCGAGGCAGCGGTGGACCTGCGCTATCTGCCCTTCCTCTGGGTCGTGGCCTCCGCGGTGGCCGATGACCGGGGGCGCCGCCGCACGTTCGCTGGCCTCGCGCTGATTGCGGCGGCCTGGACGCTGGATGCCCTGGTGCAGGCGGCGAGCGGGACCAGTCCGTTGTTCTGGGCCATCGATGCCGCCAAGCAGGCGGTCAGCGGTCGCTCGATGTGCACGCCCGCCCAGGTGGCGGCACTCGACCGGCTGAGCGGCGTGCTCGGACCCTGCAACCTCAAGCTGGGGATCGTGCTGGCGAGCCTGTCGCCCTTTCTGCTGGCGACCGCCGGACACCGCTTCGGCCGGATCGGCTGGCTGGTGGCCGCGGTCCTCGCCGGCCTGGCGATCCTGCTGGCGGGCGCGCGCGCCGCATGGATCACCTATGCATTGGTCCTGGTCTGGAGTGGTTGGCGGGTGCTTGGCGGCAAGCGCCTGGCGGCGGTCCTGTTGCTCGGCCTTGTCTCGCTCGCGGGGCTGGCGGTCGTCTCGCCGCCGGTCGCCGAGCGCCTGCATCGCAGCACGATTGCATTGACCGGCGAGCCACAGGGTGTCGACCATGCCCTGTCGGGGCGTACGCGCATCTGGTCCGCCGCGACCTGCATGTTGCGCGCGCATCCGTTCAATGGCGTCGGTGCGCGCGGCTTTCGCGAGGCGTTCCCCGCCTGCGATCCGGCCGCGGGCCGGCTGGCCGCCTGGGGGGAGGGCCCCGCCTTGCATGCCCACCAGCTGGTGCTCGAAGTCCTCAGCGAGACCGGCCTCTTCGGCTTGCTGATGTGGCTGTCGGGGGCGGCGATGGCGTGGCGGGCATGGCGCTACGCGGACGCGCGGTCGCGCGAAGACGCCCGACCGGCGATGGTCGCGTTGGCAGTGTCGGTGTTCCCACTGAATACCCACCTCGCGGCGTATTCGACCTTCTGGGGCGGCGCGCTGCTCCTGCTCGCGGCCTTGTACGCAGGCAGCTTGTTGGGGCGCGAGCAGCCGTGATGCCGCGGGTTTCGGGCGTGGTCACCACGCTGGACAACGGGGCGACCCTCGATGCCTGCCTGGCCAGCCTGCGCTGGTGCGACGAGCTGGTTGTCCTCGACTCCGGGTCGGGCGACGAGACCCTGGGCATCGCGCAACGACACGGTGCTCGCATCGAATACCAGGCGTTCGCGGGCTATGGCCCGCAGAAGCAGGCGGCGATCGACCTCGCGACCGGAGATTGGATCCTGCTGCTCGATGCCGACGAACACCTGACCGACGACGGACGCGCCGCGATCATGCGCGAGCTGGCCGCACCGCGTGCAGACGGCTACCGGCTGCCGCGGCAGGAGTGGCTGTTCTGGCGCTGGCCTGCACCGGGGACCCGCCCGAACTGGCAGCTGCGGTTGTTCCGCAAGGCGGCGGGGCGTATGAACGCGGTACCGGTGCATGCGGCGCCAGAGGTAGCGGGGCGGGTGCTGGACCTGCCGGCGCCGTTCCGCCATTACGGGGAACCGACCCTGGCGGACCGCGTCGACAAGGTGAATCGCTATTCCAGCGGACTGGTGGCGCACAAGCGGCGCAAGCGGGTGCGGTTCATCGCGCTGCGGTTGTTGCTCTATCCCGCGTTCGCCTTCCTCAAGCTGTACCTGGGCAAGCGCTATTTCCTGAGTGGGTGGGCTGGTTACTTCGCAGCGCGCACGCAGGCGTTCTACGCCTTCCTCAAGTACGCGAAGGTGGTGGAATCGCAGCGTCAGGACGCGACGGCGGAATAGCGCGAGGGCGCGCCGTCCGGTTGCCGCTTGAAGCGCCGGTGCAGCCAGAGGTATTGCGTGGGGGCCTCGCGCACCATCGCCTCGATCGCGGCGTTCACCGCGGCGCTGTCCGCCACCGCGTCGTCGGTGGGGAAGGGCGACAGCGGCTCGGCGATGCGCAGCACGTAGCGGTCGCCCTCGCGGCGATGGAAGAACGGGACCACCGCGCAACCGGTCAGGCGCGCGAACTGGTGGGTCGCGGTGATGGTCGCGGCCGGAATCCCGAAGAACGGCGCGAACACCGTGTCCTTGCCGCGCATGTCCTGGTCGGGCGCGTACCACAGCAAGCCGCCGCGCTTGAGGTGGCGCAAGGCGCCGCGGGTGTCGCTGTTGGCGAACATCGCGCTGGCGTAGCGCAGGCGCCCGCGCAGCACCGCCCATTCCATCACCGGGCTGCGGTGGCGGCGGTACATCCCCGCCAGCGGGACGTGGTCGCAGAGCAGGCGGCCGCACATCTCCAGGGTCATGAAATGCCCGGAGACCATCAGCACCCCGCGGCCTTCCCCCTGCAGGCGCTGCAGGATGTCGAGCCCGTCGATGCGCACGTCCTTGCGCATCGGCGCGGCATCGCCCCACCAGGCCCGCGCGAATTCGAACAGGCCGATGCCGACGTCATGGAAGTTGGCGCGCAGCAGTGCCTCGCGCGCAGCGGCGTCGAGCCCGGGCAGGCACAGCGCGAGGTTGGTGCGTGCGGCCTCGCGCCGGCTGCGCGCGAGGCGGTAGGC
>JAFLEC010000249.1 GCA_017302095.1 Lysobacterales bacterium
GCTGCACAAGGAGGACTTCGTCAACGCGCTCGGCGCGATGACCGGCAACCAGGCGATGCAGCAGGTCAAGGCCGGGCTCAAGGCCATCTACCTGTCCGGCTGGCAGGTCGCCGCCGACGCCAACCTCGCCGGCGAGATGTACCCCGACCAGTCGCTGTACCCGGCGAACTCCGTGCCGCAGGTGGTCAAGCGCATCAACAACACGCTGCTGCGCGCCGACCAGTTGCACCACGCCGAGGGCGACGATGCCATCGACTTCCTGCAGCCGATCGTGGCCGATGCCGAAGCCGGCTTCGGCGGTGTGCTCAACGCCTACGAGCTGATGAAGGCGATGATCGAGGCCGGCGCCGCCGGCGTGCACTTCGAGGACCAGCTGGCCAGCGTCAAGAAGTGCGGCCACATGGGCGGCAAGGTGCTGGTGCCCACCCGCGAGGCGGTCGAGAAACTGACCGCGGCGCGACTGGCCGCCGACGTCATGGGCGTGCCGACCCTGATCGTCGCGCGTACCGATGCCGAGGCCGCCGACCTGCTGACCTCCGACGTCGACGACAACGACAAGCCGTTCTGCACCGGCGAACGCACCGTCGAAGGCTTCTACAAGACCCGGAATGGCCTCGACCAGGCGATCAGCCGCGGCCTCGCCTACGCGCCGTACGCCGACCTGGTCTGGTGCGAGACCGGCAAGCCCGACCTCGAGTTCGCGCGCAAGTTCGCCGAGGCCATCCACCGCAAGTACCCGGGCAAGCTGCTGGCCTACAACTGCTCGCCCAGCTTCAACTGGAAGAAGAACCTCGACGACGCCACCATCGCGAAGTTCCAGAAGGAGCTCGGGGCGATGGGTTACAAGTTCCAGTTCATCACCCTCGCCGGGTTCCATGCGCTGAACTACGGCATGTTCGACCTCGCGCACGGCTACGCGCGCCGGCAGATGAGCGCGTTCGTCGAGCTGCAGGAGAAGGAATTCGCCGCCGCGGACCGCGGGTTCACCGCGGTCAAGCACCAGCGCGAGGTGGGGACCGGCTACTTCGACGCGATCACCCAGACCATCCAGGGCGGGCAGAGCTCGACCGTGGCGCTCAAGGGCAGCACCGAGGAAGAGCAGTTCCACGGCGAGCGCGCCGCCGCCTGAGGCCGCGTCCCTCCCGTTCGCCGGCAGGTGCCGGCGGGTGGGCGATGGGGAAAATTCCCGTCTGCATGGCAGGCCGGTCGCAGGACCGGCCTGCGTTGCTTCGGGAAGATGAACGCGGTGCTATCCTCCAAGCTCCTAGGGATCCGGGACTGGCGCGGGACAGGGACAGGCGTGGTCGCACATGCTCACATCGCCGATGCGCATGCGGATGACGACGTCAACGCATCCGCGCTGACCGCCGACGAGTACGCACTGTTCGCGCAGGTCGCGCGGACGCGACGGGTCGAGGCGGGCCAGCGCCTGTTCCTGCGCGGCGACCTGGGCACGTCGATGTTCGTGATCGCGCGCGGCGCGGTCGACCTCGATTTCGGCGACGACCTGGTCGGCAAGCGCCTGGGCATGCGCGCGTTCTTCGGCGAGCTCGGCCTGCTGATCGGAGACCATGCGCGCAGCGCCGACGCCGTGGTGGCCGAGGACGGCGTCCTGCTGGAGCTGGGGCGCAGCGAGTTCGATGCGCTGGCCGGACGCGACCCGGCCCTGCTGTCGCAGTTCCTGCGCCGCGCGATCATGCGCGTGGTGTTCAACGAACAGGCCCTGATCGGGCGCCTGCGCCGGCGCAACCAGGAGCTGCAGACGGCGCTCGATACCCTCCGCGCCACCGCGCACCGCCTCAACCAGACCGAGGTGCTGACCCGCACCGACGAGCTCACCGGTTTGTACAACCGCCGGGGCTTCGTGGCCCACCTCGACCAGCGGCGGCGGCACAGCAGCCTTGCCGGACTGACGTTGTTGCTGGTCGATTGCGACCGCTTCAAGGACATCAACGACGAACACGGCCACCTGGCAGGGGATCGCGTGCTGCAAGGCGTCGCGAACTTGCTGCGCGCGGTGGCCGGGCCGGACGACGTCGCCTGCCGGCTCGGCGGCGACGAGTTCTGCCTGCTGGTCCACGGGCGTGGCCAGGACGAGCTGCTGCGGATGGCCGACTACGTGGTGGACAGTGCACGCGTCCTGCGCGGCATGCGCAGCAAGGCGCCACAGATGACCACCCTGAGCATCGGTGCCTGCACCATCGTCGCCGGTCGCGAGCCAGACCCCCGCGACGGCGACGAATGGGAGCGCTGGTACACCCAGGCAGACACCGCGCTGTACCGCGCCAAGCGCTTGGGTGGTGATCGGGTGGAATGGCAGGACTAGGCGTGCAGGCCTTCCCGCAAACGCCGCAGGTCCGCACCCTGCTGCTCACCGACCTGGTCGACTCCACACAGTTGGTGGAGCGGCTGGGCGATACCGCGGCGGCCGAGCTGTTCCGCGCGCACGATCGGATGGTGCTGGAGCTGCAGCAACGCTGGCGCGGCCGCCTGATCGACCGCAGTGATGGCCTGCTGCTGCTGTTCGAACGACCGATCGACGCGCTCGGCTTCGCCCTCGACTACGTGCGCGGCTTGCGCGACCTCGGCCGCGAGCGCCAACTCAAGCAGCCACTGCAGGCGCGCGCCGGACTGCACGTGGGCGAGGTGCTGGTGTGGGAAAACAGCCCCGACGCCGTCCGCCTTGGCGCCAAATCGCTGGAGGTGGAGGGCTTGGCCAAGCCGCTGGCCGGGCGCCTGATGGCCTTGGCCCGCCCCGGGCAGATCCTGCTCTCCGCCACTGCCGAGCCGTTGGCCCACCGCGCCGCGCGCGAACTCGGCGAGCGCGGCGAGCTGCTGGTGTGGAAGTCGTACGGCCGCTGGCGCTTCAAGGGCGTGCCCGAAGCGCAGGAGGTGTTCGAGGTCGGCGAGCCGGGCCTGGCGCCGCTGCGGATGCCGGCGCACACCCCCAAGGCCTGGCGCGACCTGCCGCTGTGGCGGCGCCCGGTCGCGTTGGCGGCCGAGGCGCTGCTGGTGGCCGGCATCGCGCTCAGCGGCTGGTTCCTGACCCGGCCGCAACCGGCGATCGCCTTCAACGAACGCGACTGGGTGGTGGTCGGCGACCTGCGCAACCTCACCGGCGAC
>JAFLEC010000025.1 GCA_017302095.1 Lysobacterales bacterium
CGACCAGCGTCTCCACGTCCAGCCCCTGCGACGCCAGCACCCCCGCCACCGCCACCGGATGGGTGATGTAGGGCTCGCCCGACTTGCGGGTCTGCCCGGCGTGCGCGGCGGCACCCACCGCCCAGGCGCGGCGCAGCACGGCGCGTTGCGCGGCCGGCAGGTAGGCCGCCTGCTGTTCCAGCGCCTGCACGTAGTCCGGCACCTCCGCCTCGCCGGGCGCAGGGGTGGATGGCATCGCGAGGGCGGGATCGCCGGGACTCATGCCCGGAGCCTAACCCCGCGGCGCGATGCCGGCAAACCTGCGCTCGCCAACGAAAACGGCCCCCGAAGGAGCCGTCCGTGAGGCATGCGCGTGGCAGGCCGTGCGATCAGTCGTCGCCCTTCATGTCGTCGTCGCCGGCGACCACTTCCGCGGCCGCCCACTCCAGCGCCTCGCGCTCCTTGCGCTCGCGCTCGGCCTTCTCGACGGCATCGATGTAGTCGGTGTCGATCTGGCGGGCGGCGATCTCGCGCAGGGCAAGCACGGTCGGCTTGTCGTTGGATTCGCTGTTGTCCAGCTTCGGCTCCACGCCGCCGGCCAGCTGGCGCGCGCGCTTGGCAGCCATCATCACGAGCTCGAAGCGGTTGTCGACCACTTCCAGGCAATCTTCGACGGTAATACGGGCCATGTGTGTCCTGCGGCAGTCGCGCCGCTGAAGGGATCAGGGGGGCGCGAAGTCTAGCCGCATCCCGCCGACGGCGCAAGCCGTTGCCTTGAAAATCAGAAACTTACGCGATCAGCCAGGCTGGTTCGGGTCATCCACCAGCAGCGAGGTGATCAGCCGCGCGTGGCGCGCGACCTGGGCGTCCTTGCGCAGCCGGCTGGCGGTGAAGATGCTGCACATGTCGGCGACCGCGGCCTCGAACACCTCGTTCACGATCACGTAGTCGAATTCGCCGTAGTGGCTCATCTCCTCGCGCGCGGCGGCCAGTCGCTGGGCGATCACCGCCTCGCTGTCCTGCCCGCGCTTGCGCATGCGCTCCTCCAGCGCGGCCCGCGAGGGCGGCAGGATGAACACGCTGACCGCATCCGGGATCTTGGCCCGCACCTGCCGCGCGCCCTGCCAGTCGATCTCCAGCAGCACGTCGCGACCGGCGTTCAGCTGCGGCTCGACCGACTGCCGCGCGGTGCCCTTCCAGTCGCCGTGGACCAATGCGTGCTCGAAGAAATCGCCAGCGGCGACCATCGCCTCGAACTCGGCGGCATCGATGAAGTGGTAATGCTCGGCGTGGCGCTCGCCCGGGCGCGGCTGCCGCGAAGTGAACGAGATCGACAGGCTGATGTTCGGATCGCGCGCGAGCACCGCGTTGACGATGCTGGATTTCCCGGCACCCGAGGGCGCGGCGACGATGTACAGGGTTCCGCGCATGGGCTACTCGATGTTCTGGATCTGCTCGCGGACCTGGTCGATCAGCACCTTCAGCTCGACCGCCGCATTGCTGGTGCGCGCATCCACCGACTTGCTGCCCAGCGTATTCGCCTCGCGGTTGAACTCCTGCAGCAGGAAATCGAGGCGACGCCCGACCGGCTCCCGCTGCTTCAGCACCCGGCGCAGCTCGGACAGGTGGCTGTCGAGGCGATCCAGCTCCTCGTCCACGTCGAGTTTCTGCAGCCAAAGCACGAGTTCCTGCTCGACCCGGCCGGGATCGGCCGGCTGCGCGAGGTCCGCCAGCCGCGCCTCCAGCTTCTGCCGCTGCCCGGCGCGGATCTGCGGCACCAGCACGCGTACCTCGGCGGCGATCGCGGCGATCGCATCCGCGCGCTCCACGATCACCGCGGCGAGCTTGGCGCCCTCGCGCTCGCGGGCGGCCACGAAATCGTCCAGCACCGCGTCGAGCAAGGCCATCGCCTCGCGCTGCAACGCGTCCGGATCGATCCCCTGCGCCTGCAGCACGCCGGGGAACTGCAGCAGCTCCATGAACTGCACCTGCAGTTGCGGGAAACGCCCGCCCAGCCGGCCGGCGAGGTCCGCCAGCCGCGCCACCACCACGTCGTCCACCTGCAGCGCATCGCCGGCGACCGCCTGGCGCAGGCGGACCACGAGGTCCAGCTTGCCGCGCCCGACGCGGCTGGCGACCCGCTCGCGGATCGCCGGCTCCAGCGCGCGCAGTTCGTCCGGCAGGCGCAAGCCAAGCTCGAGGAAACGATGGTTGACCGCGCGCAGTTCCCCGCCCAGCACGCCCCAGTCGGTGCTGCGTTCGCCGGCGGCGAAGGCGGTCATGCTGCGGATCATGCGGAAGGCCGGTGCGATGGAGGGCGAATGGTAATCTACCGCCCCGCTTTTTTCCGGATTGCCGATGTCCTTCGCACGCCCCAGCGGCCGCGCGCCCGAGCAGTTGCGCACGGTTGCCATCGAACGCGGATTCACCCGCCACGCCGAAGGCTCGGTGCTGGTGCGCTTCGGCGATACCCGCGTCCTGTGCACCGCCAGCGTGGAGAACCGCGTGCCCGGCTTCCTGCGCGGCAAGGGCGAAGGCTGGGTCACCGCCGAATACGGCATGCTCCCGCGCGCCACCCACACCCGCGGCGACCGCGAGGCCGCGCGCGGCAAGCAGGGCGGGCGCACGCTGGAAATCCAGCGCCTGATCGGCCGCTCGCTGCGCGCCTGCGTGGACCGCGCCGCGCTGGGCGAACGCACCATCACCCTGGACTGCGACGTGCTGCAGGCCGACGGCGGCACCCGCACCGCCGCGATCACGGGCGCCTACGTCGCGCTGGTGGACGCGGTGCGCTGGCTGCAGGCCCGCAAGGACATCGCCCGGGATCCGATCGTCGGCGCGGTCGCCGCGGTCTCGGTCGGAATCTTCCGCGGGGTGCCGGTGCTCGACCTCGACTACCCCGAGGACAGCGACTGCGACACCGACATGAACGTGGTGATGAACGACGGCGGCGGCTTCATCGAGCTGCAGGGCACCGCCGAAGGCCACGCGTTCCGCCGCGACGAGCTGGATGCGCTGCTGGCGCTGGCGGAGAAGGGTTGCGGCGAACTGTTCGCCGCGCAGCGGGCCGCACTGGCGACGCCGTGAAGCTGGTGCTCGCCAGCGGCAACGCCGGCAAGCTGGCCGAGTTGCGCGACCTGCTGGGCGACGGCTTCGCGCTGCATGCGCAATCCGAGTTCGGCGTCGGCGATGCCGACGAGACCGGCCTCTCCTTCATCGAGAATGCCATCCTCAAGGCGCGCCACGCCGCCCGCGCCACCGGCCTGCCCGCGCTCGGCGACGATTCCGGCTTGTGCGTGGATGCGCTGGATGGCGCGCCCGGGTTGTACTCGGCACGCTACGCCGGCACCCATGGCGACAGCGAGGCGAACATCGACAAGCTGTTGCGCGAACTCGACGGCGTCCACGACGCCGGCCGCACGGCGCGCTTCGTCTGCGTACTGGCGCTGGTCCGCCACCCCGACGACCCGATGCCGCTGGTCGCCGAAGGCATCTGGGAAGGCCGCATCCTGCGCGCGCGGCGCGGCGGCAACGGCTTCGGGTACGACCCGGTGTTCTTCTCGCCCGCGCATGGCTGCAGCGCGGCGGAACTGCCGGCGGCGGTGAAGAACCGCGACAGCCATCGTGGCATTGCCTTGGCGAAATTGCGCACGCTGCTTTCCAATGTTTCCACCGATCGTCGTTGAAGCCATCCATGGCGCAACAACATCGCCCCGACGACCCCCTGCCCGGCCATCCTCGGCCGGGCGTTCAGCAGCGCGCGGACCAGTGGTCCGCTAGCGCGCTGCTTCACCCACCCCTTTCGCTCTACGTGCACCTGCCATGGTGCGTGCGCAAATGCCCGTACTGCGACTTCAACTCGCATGAGCAGCGCGGCGCGCTGCCGTTCGATGCCTATGTCGATGCGCTGATCGCCGACCTCGACCACGACCTGCCGCTGGCGTGGGGCCGCACCGTGCACAGCGTGTTCTTCGGCGGCGGCACGCCCTCGCTGTTCCCGCCGGCGGCGATCGACCGCTTCCTGCAGCAGGCCGGCGCGCGGCTGCGCTTCGCCCCCGACGTCGAGGTCACCCTCGAAACCAACCCCGGCACGGTCGAGCACGGCCCGTTCGCGGGCTATCGCGCGGCCGGGGTGAGCCGCCTCAGTTTCGGCGTGCAGAGCTTCGACGATGGCTGCCTCCAACGACTGGGCCGCATCCATTCCTCCGGCGATGCCGAGCGCGCGGTGAAGGCCGCGCAGGATGCCGGCTTCGACAACCTCAACCTCGACCTGATGTATGCCTTGCCGGGGCAGTCGCTGATGATGGCGCTGGCCGACGTCGAGCGCGCGATCGCGCTGCAGCCGACGCACCTCAGCCACTACCAGCTGACCCTGGAACCCAACACCGTGTTCGCGGTGCGCACGCCGGCCGGCCTGCCCGACGACGACACGGCCTGGGACATGCAGGAGGCCTGCCAAGCGCGGATGGCCGGGGCCGGCTTCGCCCAGTACGAGGTCAGCGCCTACGCCCGCGCGGACCGGCAGTGCCGGCACAACCTCAACTACTGGCGCTTCGGCGATTACCTCGGGATCGGCGCCGGCGCGCACGGCAAGCTGACCCTGGGTGCATCGCAGGAAGTGCTGCGCCGCTGGAAGATCCGGCATCCCGCCGAGTACCTGGCGAAGGCCGGCACCGCCGCGGCGATCGGTGGCGACGAAGTGCTGTCCGCAGCCCGCCTGCCGTTCGACTTCATGTTGAATGCGTTGCGCCTGAACGAGGGCGTGCCGATCGCGATGTTCGAGGCGCGCACCGGACTGCCGCGCACGGCCATCGCCGACCGCCTGGCCACCGCCCGCGCACGCGGCTGGCTGGAGCCCGACCCCGACTGGCTGCGCCCGACCGAACTCGGGCGGCGCTTCACCAACGACGTGGTTGGCCTGTTCCTGGATTGAATCGCGTGGAACATTGAGGCAATCAGGCGCGGCCACTACCATGCCCGCATCGCCAGCGCGCCGGGGGGACGCCAATGGTCGACACAGGGATTGCGCCACCGATCCAACAAGCCGACGGCATGTCGTCGCGCCGCGTACGCCGGATCCTCGAGAACCAGGCCCAGACTGCGGATACCGAGCTCGGGCGACAGCTGCGCGTCGTGCTGATGGAAACGGAGCTCGAGTACAACCGGGAAGCCAATGCCCATCGCGACCCCAAGGTGCTGGCCGCATGGTCTTCCGCGTCCCGCCTGTTGCGAGAACGCGGCGGCGAGCTGCTGTCGGCCTTCCAACGCCATGTGCACGCCGGCCTGATGGCGATCGGCACGGGCCGCTCGCCGCGCCCGGCCACTGCCACCGTGGCGACGCCGCAGGCGGGCGAGTTGCGCCTGGTCGACGACCTGGACCTGGACGAAGACGGCCTGATCGCCGGCAGCGCAGCCCGCTGCGAATCGCGGAACAGCCTGGCCCTGCAGCTGATGGGCTATCGCTACGGCGTCTTGGCGGCGGCACCGGCCTTCGATGCCGAGCACCTCCCGCTCGGGCCCACCGCCCTGTCGCAAGCGCTGCGCGCCAGCGCCGCGTCGCTGGGCCTCGCGCTGGAAGCGCGAGTCGTGCTTTACCGCACCTTCGAGAAGGTCGCGCTGGCGCACTACCCGGCCTTGCTTGAAACGCTGAACACGCGGCTGGCCGGCGACGGCGTGCTGCCCCACCTCAGCTTCATCCCGGTGCGGGTGCGGCCCGCGGCCGGCGAACGGATGGACGCACCGACGGCGGCTGCCGACCCGCGACACCCGGACCAGACAACCACCGCGGGCGAGCGTCCGCAGGACGCCCGTCCCACCGCCACCGCATCCGCCCGCATCGCGCCAGCCGAGGGCCGCTTCGCGCAATTGCAATCGCTGCTGGCGATGCGTCGCAAGCTGCTCGCCAAGCTGCGTCCCGGGGAACAGGACGACCGCGTTCGCGAACGGCTCCCGACAGCCGACGTGCAGGCGGCGCTGGCGCGCATGCGCGCGACCCAGGCCAGGCCCGCCGACCTTACCGAGGTCCGCCACGCCGTGCTCGCGCAAGCGCGGCAACAGCGCGGCCACGGCGTGGTGCTCGCGGATCCCGATGCGGATGGCTTCGAATTGTTCGGGTTGTTCCAGGCGCAACTCGAACGATTGCTGCGCAAGGGCAGCCCGGGCGAAATCCTGGTCGAGCGGCTGCGCTTGCCGCTGCTGCAACTGGCCTTGCGCGACCACGGGTTCTTCGTCGATCCCAAGCACCCTGCGCGGCGCGTCCTCGATGCGATCTCGCTGGCGGGGGCCAACTGGCTCGCCGACGACGACCTCGATCCCCAATTGCTCGGCCTGCTGCAGCGTGCGGTAGGAACCGTGCTGGAAGACGGGCAAGCGCAGCACGACAGCTTCGTCGCGGCCAACCACGCCTTGCAGGCCGGCCTGCAGGCCGCCGCCCGCAAGCACGAGATGTCAGAGCGTCGCCAGGTGGAAGCGGCGCGCGGCCGGGAGCGCCTCGGCCTGGCACGCCAGCAGGCCAACACGGAGATCGCGCGGATCCTGGCGGGACGCAGCCTCCCGCGCTTCCACGGCATGCTGGTGGAGCATGCCTGGGCCGACGTCCTTGCCCTGGCTTGGCTACGCAGCGGCGAGGAATCCACGGCCTGGCAGGAGCTCCGGGACGCCACCGAGGCCATCGTGGAGGCTGCCCTTGCGCCCGGTCGCCCTCCCGAGACGGGATTCATCGACCGCCTCGAGTCCGCGTTGTCGCTGGTCGGATACCACGCCGAAGAGGCCGGCATGATCGCGCGCGCCCTCGCCAATGGGCGCGCCGAGGAAGAAGAGGAGCTGGCATCGCGGACCGAGTTGGTCGTGCAGCTGCGCGCACGCACCCGGCTCGGGGACGATCGCGATGCGGTCGCGGCCGGGGAGGACACGCCCCGCACGGCGCCGCAGCAAGCCGCCTGGGATCGCCTGGCCGGCCTGGTGGAAGCGCAATGGGTGGACCTGCGACTTGCAGGTCGCGACGGGCCTGTCCGGCGACGGCTGGCCTGGACGAGCCCGCGTAGCGGACAAGCCCTGTTGCTCAACCGGCGCGGCATGCGCGCCGAGGATGCGACCCTCGACGAGCTCTGCCGCCGCCTCGCAGCCGGCGACCTCGCGCTGGTCGAGGCCGACATCCACCCCGCCGAGCTTGCCTGGCAATCCACCTATGCAAGCCTTGAACACATCGCAGGCGGCAAGGAGGCTTCCCATGGGTAGCGAATCGCGGCGGATGCCTCGCCGCACGGTGAGCGGGCTGATCGACGTCGTCGATGCGATGACGGAGGACAGCATCGGCCACCTCGGCAACCTGTCGGTCGGCGGGATGCTGCTGATCGCACGCGCGCCGCTGGCAGAGGACGGCCTCTACCAGCTGCGTTTCTCCCTACCCGATGCCGAGGAGCCGCTCGAAGTCGGCGCGCACGTCCTGTGGCAAGACGTTGGCACCGCCAACGGGCAGGCATGGGTCGGACTGCGTTTCCTCGGACTGGCGCCGACCGTGACACGCCGACTGCGCGAGTGGACCCACCATGCCGAGGGCGACGGGCACTGAAACCCCGCTCCAGCGGGGCGGAGCGTGATCGGTCAGAATCCGTACCCACCCTGCACGACCTCGGAATCCATGCCCGCCGCCGCCCTGTACCCCGAACACCTCGCCACCCTGCTCGCCCGCACCGAGGAAGCGCTGGTGCGAGGCGGCTTCGACCACCTGGTGGTGCCCAGCGGCACCCTGCACTACCAGGCCTTCGACGACCGCGACTATCCCTACGCGGTGAACCCGCAATTCAAGGCATGGCTGCCGGTGACGAAGGCGCCCGGCAGCTGGCTGGTGGTGACCCCCGGACAGCGGCCGACGCTGGTGTTCCTGCAACCGCACGATTACTGGCACGTGGTGCCCGAGGCGCCGGGCGGCTATTGGGCGGGGCATTTCGACATCGTGGTGGTCCGCGATGCCGCCGAGGCCGCGCGCCACCTGCCCGCGGACCCGGCTCGCTGCGCGATCCTCGGCGAGCCGCAGAGCGCGCTGGGCGACCATGTGCCGAACAACCCGCCGGCGGTCATCGCCTACCTGGAGTACCACCGCGCGTTCAAGACCCCGTACGAGGTCGCGATGATGCACGAGGCCAGCCGCATCGGCGTGCGCGCGCACCGCGCCGCAGAGCGCGCATTCCGCGCCGGCGCCAGCGAGTTCGGCATCCACCTGGCTTACTGCCAGGCCGCCGGCCAGGATGCCAACGACCTGCCCTACGGCAACATCGTCTGCCTCAACGAACACGCGGCGGTGCTGCACTACACCGACCGCGACCGGGTGCCGCCCAAGGTGGCGCGCAGCTTCCTGATCGACGCGGGCGCCAGCTTCGGCGGCTATGCCAGCGACATCACCCGCACCTATTCCGCGGCGGACGACGACTTCGCCGCGCTGGTCGCCGCGGTCGATGCCGCCCAGCTGCGGATGTGCGACGCGGTCCGCGCCGGCACCGACTACCGGCGGATCCACCTCGACGCGCACCTGGCGCTGGCGGGCATCCTCCGCGATGCCGGGATCCTGCGGATCGACGCGGCGGACGCGGTGGCGCGCGGCGTGTCCAGCGCGTTCTTCCCGCACGGCATCGGCCATGGCATCGGCTTGCAGGTGCACGACGTCGCCGGCTTCGCGGCCTCCGACGCCGGCGGCACCATCGCCAAGCCCGACGGGCATCCCTACCTGCGCCTGACCCGCACGCTGGAGCCGGGCATGGTGGTGACCATCGAACCCGGCCTGTACTTCATCGACATGCTGCTGGACGAGCTGCAGGCGAAGGGCCTCGGCGACACCGTCGACTGGGATCGCGTCGCCACGTTCAAGCCGTACGGCGGCATCCGCATCGAGGACGACGTGGTGTGCACCGATGGTGCGCCGCTCAACCTGACGCGCGAGGCGTTCTCGGCCGCCTAGCGCCATCGCAGCGTCGCCCGGCTGGCATGGCGGGGGAATGCGCTCGAGCGCGCCACGGATGGCGCGCGTCCGCGAATCGTAGCCGGATGCGGAGCCTGAGCGGCGAACCCATTCCCCGCCATGCCGGCCGGGCGGCGAAATCACCTCGCCATCAAGCCCTCGACCTCATCCGCGCTGCGCTCCAGCGCGCCGGTCAGCACGCGATGGCCATCGCGGGTCACCAGCACGTCGTCCTCGATGCGGATGCCGATGCCGCGCCATTTCACCGGCACCGAGGCATCGTCGGCCGGGATGTACAGCCCCGGCTCGATGGTGAAGACCATGCCCGGTTCGAGCAGGCGCGACTCGCCGTCGATCCGGTATTCGCCGACGTCGTGCACGTCCAGCCCCAGCCAGTGCCCGGTCTTGTGGCGGTAGTAGCGCTTGTAGTCGCCGGACGCGATCGCGGCCTCCAGCGAGCCTTTCAACAGTCCCAGCGACAGCAGGCCCTCGGTCAGCGTTTCCACCGCCGCGTCGTGGCCCGCCTCGTAGGCGATGCCCGGCCGCGCCTGCGCCAGCGCGGCCGCCTGCGCGGCGCACACCAGGTCGTGCAGCTGCCGCTGCTCGCGGGTGAAGCGGCCGTTGACCGGGAAGGTGCGGCTGATGTCGGCGGCGTAACCGCGGTGCTCGGCACCGGCGTCGATCAGCACCAGGTCGCCTTCGCGCGACTTCGCGCGGTTGTCGCGGTAGTGCAGCACGCAGGCGTTGGCGCCGGCACCGACGATGGTGGCGTAGGCGGGTTCGGCGCCATGCAGGCGGAACACGTGCTCGACCGCGGCCTGCAGCTCGTACTCGTGGATGCCCGGTCGCGCCACGCGCATCGCCGCACGGTGCGCGAGCACGCTGATGTCCGCCGCCTTCTGCATGACCTTCACTTCATCGGCGGATTTCAACAGCCGCATTTCGTCCAGCAGATGCCCCAGCTCCAGGAACTCCTGCGGCGGCTGCGCGCCCTGGCGCACCTGCGCACGCACGCGGTTGATCCACCCGATCAGCTTGAGGTCGAAGTCAGCGTCGCGACCCAAGTGGTAGTGCACCCGTCGCCGCCCCTCGAGCAGGCCCGGCAGGATGTCGTCGATGTCGGCGATCGGGTAGGCATCGTCCATGCCGAGCAGATCCACCGCGCCCTCCGGACCGAGGCGCGGACCGTCCCAGCCTTCGCGTTCGGGATCGCGCTCGCGGCAGAAGAGCAGCGATTCGCCGTGGCGCCGCCCAGGCACCAGCACCAGCACCCCCTCCGGTTCGGCGCAACCGGTGAGGTACCAGAAGTCCGAGTCCTGGCGATACGGGTAATGGGTATCACGACTACGGATGCGCTCGGGCGCTGCCGGCACGATCACGATCGCGCCATCGCCCACCGCCTGCATCAGCTGGCGGCGACGGCGCGCGAGCGCCTTGCGTTCGCCGGCGGAGGGCGTCATCGCCTCAATGCAGGCGGCTTCGCTGCCGCGGGCCGAGCGCGCAATCCGCGTGCAGCAGCAGCACGGCCATGCGCACGTATTCCTCGATCTCCACCAGCGACTCCTCGTCGCTCTCGGGATCGACCTCGTCGATGCGCGCGGCGGCGAGGTTGGCGATGTCGCCCAGCGCTTCCTGGTCTTCCTCCCCCAACGCCTTGTCGCCCACGGCAAGCCCGAAGCCACCGAGGAACGCACGGCACCAGGCGAACAGCGCACCGGCGCGCACCGCGACCTGCTCGCCCTCGCCCTCCGGCAGCAGGAGTTCGAAACCGAAGTCGGCGTCGCCCAGCTGGGCCACGGTGGCAAGGCGCAGGCGGTCCAGCGCCTCGCCCTCGCCCGGCGCGGGCAAGGCGGCATCGGCCATCACCTCGGCGATCCAGCCAGGCAAGTCCTTCCCACCGGCGGCGAGCCAACCGCTGAGGGCGCCATGCAGTTCCGCCGCGCTGGCGGCCAGTGCCAGGCGCCCGGCTTCGGCCTCGACTTCGTTCCAGGAGGGCAATCGGATTCCGCTCACGCGATTCGCTTCCAGTGCAGGAATACCAGTGTACCAACCGCGCCCCGGGACCATGATTGGCGACTCGTCCGATGCGTGCCTACACTGCCCAGATGAACCGGTCCCGCCATCGCCCGCAGGCGTGCCCCCCGGGGTGGCGCGTCGCGGCACCGGCGCTGCCGCTGACCGCAGGCAGCGCCATGCCGCTCTCGCATTACATGGCGCTGCTCATCGCCCTGTTGGTGCTGGCGATCGCAGTCCTGTTGATCGTAGGACGCAGGCGACGCGACCGCGAGCACCAGGCGCACGCGAGTGCCCTGCGCGAACGCGAGGACACGCTGCGGCTCGCGTTGTGGGCATCGAACGAACTCTACTGGCAATACGACCTCGACCGCCGCGAACTGGAGAGCACTCGCATCCTGCCCGCGCACGGCGGCGAGCTCGAGTTGCGCCACCACCTCGACCGCGACCACGCGATCCACCCCGATGACCTGCCACTCGTGGTCGAGCGGCTGCGCAACTACGTGCAGGGCCACACGCCGATGTTCCTGTCCGAACACCGGGTACGCGACACCGACGGCACATGGCTGTGGGTTCGCGCACGCGGGCGCAGCGTGGGTCGCGACGCCGATGGGCGGGTCACCCGGATCGCGGGCACCGCGCGCAACGTCACCGACATCCAGCGCCAGGAACGCGAGCGCCGGATCGCGGCGGAAGTCATGCGCAACATGGCGGAAGCGGTGGTCGTGACCGACGACGATTTCCGGGTGGTGACCGTCAATCCGGCGTTCACGCGAATGAGCGGCTATGACGTGGACGAGATCGTCGGACGCGAAGCCAGCATCCTCAACAGCGGCCAGCACGACGCCGCCTACTACGAGGCGGCGCGACGCACCGCGCGCGATGCCGGCGTCTGGTCGGGCGAGATGTGGCAACGCCGCCGCGATGGCCATGAGTTCCTCTGCGCGATGCAGGCCACCGCGATCCGCGAACCCGGGGGGCAACGGCGGTTGTTCGTGCTGGTCGCCACCGACATCACCGACCGCCGCAGGATCGAACAGGAACTGCGCTACCTCGCCAACTACGACACCCTGACCAACCTGCCGAACCGCACGCTGCTGTCCGAGCGGCTGTCGCGTGCGATCGTCCGTGCACGCCGCCAAGGTACCCGCGCGGCCCTGCTTTTCTTGGACCTTGATCGCTTCAAGGATGTCAACGACTCCCTCGGCCACGCCACCGGCGATCGCATCCTGCGGATGGCGGCGCAGCGCCTGCAGCAGGCCGCGGGCTCCACGCATACGGTCGCGCGCATCGGCGGCGACGAGTTCACCGTGCTGCTCGAGGACCTCGCAGATGGGTGCGAAGCGGACGCCTGCGCGCAGCGCCTGATCGAAGCCTTCGACGAGCCACTCCGACTCGACGACCGACAGGAGATCGTGATCACGCCGTCCATCGGGATCAGCGTCTACCCGGACCACGCATTGGTCCCCACCGACCTGCTCAAGCACGCCGATACCGCCATGTACCAGGCGAAGTCCGCGGGCCGGCGGACGTTCCTCCGCTACACCGATGCGATGGACAGCGAGACGCGCCGCCGGGCCGCGATCGTCGCGGCGTTGCGACGCGTCGTGGAACGTGGCGAACTGAGCCTCGCCTACCAGCCCCAGGTGTCGCTGGTCGACGGCCGGATCACCGGCGTCGAAGCCTTGCTGCGTTGGCACAGTCCGGAGCTCGGCGATATCCCGCCCACCCAGTTCATACCGCTGGCCGAGGAAGGTGGAACCATCCTCGCGATCGGCGAATGGGTCCTGCGCGAAGCCTGCCGCACCCTCGCCGACTGGCGCCAAGCCGGCCAGCATGACGTCGTGATGGCGGTGAACGTTTCGGCGGTGCAGTTGCTGCGCAGCGACTTGCCGCGCATCGTGGAGCGGGTGCTGCGCGAGACCGCCGTCGAGGCGCGCCACCTCGAACTCGAACTCACCGAAAGCATGCTGATGGCGAATGCCGCGCTTGCCGCCGAACGCCTGCAGACCTTCCGCAGGCTCGGCGTGTCGATCGCGGTGGACGACTTCGGCACCGGCTATTCCTCGTTGGCGTACCTGCGCCGGCTGCCGATCACCACGCTGAAGATCGACAAAGCCTTCATCGACGACCTCGGCGGCCCCTCCGACGGCGAGGACGCGGCGATCACCACCACCGTCATCGCGATGGCGCACTCGCTGGGCCTGCAGGTCATCGCCGAGGGCGTGGAATCGCCGCAGCAGCTCGCCTTCCTGCGCCAGCATCGCTGCGACGTGGTGCAGGGCTTCTGGCTGGCCCGGCCGATGCCGGCCGGCGAATGCCTGCAATTCCTCCGCGAGTGGCCGCGACGGGCGGCGTTGGCCGCGCCGCCGGCGCCTTGACCCTGCCGCGCCGCTGCGCCCATGATGGC
This sequence comes from Lysobacterales bacterium, assembly GCA_017302095.1. Taxonomy (GTDB): domain Bacteria; phylum Pseudomonadota; class Gammaproteobacteria; order Xanthomonadales; family Xanthomonadaceae; genus Thermomonas. The sequence goes on from JAFLEC010000025.1 coordinate 13,356, forward strand.
CGCCATGGAACCGCGCGACCTCGACGCTGAACTGCGGATGCTGCTGACGCGGATCGACGCGCTGGCACAGCAGATGCAGCGGCTGCAGGACGAGAACCGCAGCCTGCGCGAGCAGCATGAGCAGATGGCGACCGAACGCGCGCAACTGCTGGCGAAGCAGGAGCAGGCGCGCAGCCGCGTCGAGGCCATGATCAGCCGCCTGAAATCGCTGGAGCAGCACACGTGAACACCCGCGACGCCGCCAAGAGCGAACCGGCGAACGTCCGCATCCTCGACCGCGAGTACACGGTCGGCGTCAGCGAGGACGAGCGCGCCAGCCTGGCCGCTGCCGCCCGCCTGCTCGATGCGCGCATGCGCGAGATCCGCGGCGGCAACAAGATGGTCGCGCTGGACCGGCTGGCCGTGCTGGCCGCGCTCAACCTGGCGCACGAACTGCAGCAGTTGCGCGATGCCGGCGCGCCCGCCAGCGGCGGCGCGTTCGCCCTGCTCGACGAGGCCAACCGCAAGCTCGACGCCCTGCTCGCGCGCAACGCCTGAACCGTTGCCGCAGGCACGCCGACGGATGGCGTTGCCATCACGCGCGCGGCTCCTATACTGGTCGCGTCCTCTGCCGTGAGCGACGGCGTGCGCAACATTCGCCTTGTCCCTTAATGACGACCGCGGGGACGCACTGGCAGCCGGGAGTGCAAGTCCGCCCCGAGCGGGAAGCCCGATGGCCGCCACGCGTTCCCACTTGAACCCCGGGTTCAAGGTCGTTTCGCACGCATCGCCACGGCGGAGACCTTCCTTCCTCCCCTTCCTGCACGGCCCGCAGCCCGCGTGAGCGCCCTTCCCCACCGCGCCGCCTTGCGAAGCCGCCTGCGCGAACGCCGCCGCGCATTGCACGCTGCCGCCCGCATCGCCGGTGCCGAAGCCTTGGCCGGCCGGCTGTTGTCGCTGCCAGGCTTGCCCGCGTCCGGCCACGTCGCCGGCTACTGGGCGATGGATGGCGAAATCGGCCTGCACGCCTGGCAACTGCGGCTGCCGCCCGGCCTGGTGTATTGCCTGCCGGTGCTGGGCGCCGACGCGCAGCTCCGCTTCGCGCCGTGGCGGCCCGGCGACCCGCTCGCCACCAACCGTTACGGCATTCCCGAGCCCGACGTCGCCCCCGGCAGCCTGCTCGAGGGCGATGCCATGGCGTTCGTTGCGATGCCGCTGGTCGGCTTCGACCGCGATGGCCACAGGCTCGGCATGGGCGGCGGCTGGTACGATCGCAGCTTCGCGTTCCGCCGGTCGCGCGCGGCCCCGCCCCTGCTGGTGGGCGTCGGGTTCGACGAGCAGGAAACCGACTCGTTCGCGTTGGCCGACTGGGACGTCGTCCCCGACGTGATCTGCACCCCGACCCGCACCCTGCATCGCCCATGACCGCGCGCAAGAAGACCTGGCTGATGAAATCCGAACCGACGGATTTCTCGATCGACGACCTCAAGCGCGTCGGCACCGAACCGTGGACCGGCGTGCGCAACTACCAGGCGCGCAACTTCATGCGCCAGATGCAGGTCGGCGACACCGTCCTGTTCTACCACTCCAATTGCGACGTGCCGGGCATCTACGGCATCGGCGAGGTGGCCAGCGCGCCCTATCCCGACCCGACGCAATTCATGCCGAAGTCGAAGTACTTCGACGACAAGGCGACCCGCGAACAACCGCGCTGGGACCTGGTCGACGTGCGCTACGTCCGCCACCTGGCGCGCCCGCTGGCGTTGGACGAGATCCGCGCGCATGCCGATGCGCTCGGCGAGGAATTCGCGCTGATCCGGAAGGGATCGCGCCTGTCGGTGCTGCCGGTGACCGCCGCGCAGGCCAAGCTGCTGCTTTCCCTGGAGTGACGCCATGTCGGACATGAAGAAGCGCGCCGCCGAGAAGGCGATGGATTACGTCGAGGACGGGATGATCGTCGGCGTCGGCACCGGTTCCACGGTCGCCTACTTCATCGACGCGCTCGCGGCGTGGAAGGACCGCATCGCCGGGACCGTCTCCAGCTCAGAGCAGAGCACCGCGCGCCTGCGCTCGCACGGCATCGAGGTGATCGACCTGAACGCCGCCGGACCGCTGTCGCTGTACGTGGATGGCGCCGACGAATGCGATCCGCACAAGCGCCTGATCAAGGGTGGCGGCGCCGCGCTGACCCGCGAGAAGATCATCGCCGAGGCCAGCGAACGCTTCGTCTGCATCGTCGATCCGAGCAAGCGGGTCGACGTGCTCGGCGGGTTCCCGCTGCCGGTCGAGGTCATCCCGATGGCGCGCAGCCTGGTCGCGCGCGAGATCCTGCGCCTGACCGGCGGCCAGCCGGTGTGGCGCGACGGCGTGGTCACCGACAACGGCAACCTGATCCTCGACGTGCACAACCTGTCCATCGTCGATCCGGTCGGAATGGAACGCGATCTCAACCAGGTGCCGGGCGTGGTCAGCGTCGGCCTGTTCGCACGCCGCCCGGCCGACGTGGTGATCGTCGGCGGGGAACCACCGCTGGTGCTCTGACCGGCGCCTGCGCGCCTAGCGCAGGTTGGAAACGCTGTTCATGGCGGTGTCGTGCCGCGCCTTCAATCGGCCCGCCTCCACCCGGAAGCCGACGACGACCTGCAGGCGCTCCGTTGCCTGCGTGCGCACCTGGGTCTTCAGCGTGTCCTTCAGCCCGCTGGTCGCCTTCTCCACGACCAGGGTCAGCAGGTAATCGCCGTCCGCGAGCGGGTCCACGACGTCGATTTCGCCCGGGCTCCGCGTTGCCGTCACAAGCCCCTCCTTGCCACCTTCCAGCTTGCGCCCGGTGGCCGCATAGCTCGCGGCTGCGGCGCCGCCTCCGCTTCCCGCAAGGTTGCCGACCGAGGACACCACTGCCGACAGAATGCTGCCGCCCGGCAGCGCGCCGCCCAGCAGGGAAGCGCCCTGGCCTTCGCCACGCGCTGCGTTCGCCTCCGGGTTGCCGGGCTTGTTCGACTTCAGCACCTCGACGCGCTTGCGCTGCAGGTCCGCGCGGTAGCCCTCGCCATCCGGCAACACGATCATGCAGGCCGCTTGCCCGCACTCGATCGCGATCGACAGGGACGCACCTTGGCCGATCGCACTGCCCGCGGCATGCAGCCCGGCATTCACCTTCTCGCCGAAAGTGGTTCCTTGCGTCTGCTTCGCAACCGTCACGTTCATCGAGATCCGGTTCGGCATGCCGTTGTTGATGCCGTTGATGTTGCTCGCGGTAGCGGTGCCCGCCAGCGCGCAGGCGATCGCAAGAACCCGCCATCCCTTCGTTTTCATCCGCCTCGCTCCACCGGTCGACTTGCCGGCAGTGTGGATGTCGCCGTGGGGCTTCGTCATGCCGCTCGTCGGAATCAGCATCCGCCCTTCGCGATCGCGGTGCTGATGGCGCAATTCACCCAGGTCGATGCGCAGCGTGTGGCATGGCTGGCGATCGCCTTCATTGCCTTCCGCATCCTGCACGGCGTGTTTTACCTCACCGGAACCC
>JAFLEC010000250.1 GCA_017302095.1 Lysobacterales bacterium
GCGCTGGACGATCCGGATGCGCGCGAACTGGCGCGCCTCGGCAAGGCCACCACCGGGCTGCCGCCCAGCACCGCACGCCGCGCCGACCTGCTGGTCGACGGCGCGGCGACCTACGAGGCGCTGCTCGACGCGGTGCGCGGCGCCCGCGACCACGTCCACCTCGAGTACTACATCTACCACCCGGACCAGAGCGGCACCGCCCTGCGCGACGCCCTGGTGGAACGCGCACGCGCCGGGGTGAAGGTCCGCCTGCTGCTGGACGCGGTCGGCAGCAGCAAGGCACCGCAACGCTTCTTCGCACCCCTGCTCGAGGCCGGCGGCGAACTCGCCTGGTTCCACCCGATCCGCTTCGGTCGCGTGTGGGAGCGTTCGTGGATGAACCTGCGCACGCATCGCAAGATCGTGGTGGTCGATGGCCGCATCGGCTTCGCCGGCGGCATCAACATCACCGACGAGGAAAACGACCGCGTGCGCGCGGATGCCTATCGCGACCTGCACCTGCGGCTGGAGGGCGACGTGGTCGGCATGCTGCAGCTGGTGTTCGTCGAGGACTGGGCCTACGCCACCGACGATCGCAGCGTGCTCGCCAGCCTGCCCGCCGGCACCCCGGCGGCGGATGCGGGCCCGATCCCCGCGCAGGTGCTGACCTCCGGACCGGATTCGGACTGGGAGGCGATCCACCGGCTGCATGTCGCCGCCATCCATGCCGCCCGCCACCGGGTCTGGCTGGTGACGCCGTACTTCGTGCCCGGCGAGGCCGCGATGATGGCGCTGACTTCGGCCGCCTTCGGCGGGCTGGACGTGCGCCTGCTGGTGCCGCGCCAGAGCGACAGCCGGCTGGTGACCCTGGCGGCGCGTTCGTACTTCGACACCCTGCTGGCGGCGGGCGTGAAGGTCTACGAATACGGCCCGCGGATGCTGCACACCAAGGCCCTGCTGGTCGACGACGACCTGGCGATGGTCGGCAGCGCGAACTTCGACCACCGCAGCTTCCGGCTCAATTTCGAGATCAGCGTGCTGCTGCGCGACGCCGGCCTGGCGGGCGAGCTGGCGCGCCTCATCGAAGGCGAGCTCACCAGCGCGCCGCGCGTGCGGATCGATCGTGCCCGACCGCTGTGGCGCGCGCGCCTGCCCGAGGCTTTCGCCCGCCTCCTTTCACCCCTGCTCTGAACGCTGCGCAGGCCACGCGGCCGGGCGTACACTGCGCGCATCTCCCTGCCGGAACCCGCGCATGCACTGGCTGTTCCTCCTGCTCGGCTTCGCTGCGTTGGCATTCGCGGTCAAGACCACGTCGAGCGTCCTGATGGTGCTTGGCCTGCTGGCAGCGCTGGGCTTCTGGATCCTTTGGCTCGCGGGCCTGTACTCGGCGCGCATGTCGGGCAGCAGCCGGGACCCTTCGAGCATGATCGATCCCGCCGAACTCCGTCGCCTGCGCGAGCAGGCCGAGGCGCGCAAGGCGGCCGACCGCGACGTGGAGCCGCCGGCGCCTTGAGCACCGCGCTGAGCGTCAACCTCAACAAGATCGCGGTGCTGCGCAATTCGCGCGGCGGCGGCGAACCCGATGTCGTGCGTGCGGGCATCGCCTGCCTCGACGCCGGCGCCCATGGCCTGACCGTGCATCCGCGCCCCGACGCGCGCCACATCCGCGCCGACGACGTGCTCGGGCTCGCTTCGCTTTGTCGTGCGCGCGGCGTCGAATACAACATCGAAGGCAACCCGTTCGCGCCGCCCCGTCCCGGTTATCCGGGCCTGCTGGCGTTGTGCGAAGCCGCCCGGCCAGCCCAGGTCACCTTCGTCCCCGATGGCGACGGCCAACTGACCTCGGACCATGGCTTCGATTTCCCGCGCGATGCCGCCGCGTTGCGGCCTTTGGTCGCCGCGTACAAGGCCCTCGGCGCGCGGGTGAGCGTGTTCGTGGATGTCGGCGACCCGCACGTGGCGATGGCCGCCGATTGCGGCGCCGACCGGGTCGAGCTCTACACCGGGCCGTATGCCGAGGCCTTCGCCGATGGCGATCCGCGTGCCGCGCTTGCCGCCGCAGCGGACACCGCCCGGCGCGCGCAAGCCGCCGGGCTCGCGGTCAATGCCGGGCACGACCTCAGCCAAGCCAACCTGGCGACCTTCCTGGCGCACGTGCCGGACGTACGCGAAGTCTCGATCGGCCACGCCCTCGTCGGGGAGGCGCTGTATGCCGGCCTCGATGTGACGGTCCGTACCTACCGTCGCATCGTCGACACGGCCTCGGGCGGGATCAGCGCCTGATCGCGATGTCGCGGTAGCCCGCGCCGCGCGCCGCCGCCAGGGCCTGCGCGAACACCCGGTACTCCGCCGCATCGCTGCTCGACAAGGCCAGCACCGCAGTCGGCGCCTGGGCATGCTGCGCGCGTAGCTCCGCGGGCAAAGCCGCCAGGTCCAGGCGCACGCCATCGAGCGCAACCCCGCCATCGGCCAGCACATCGAGCCGCACCGGCTCGGGCCTGGGGATCGGCGGTTGCGGCGGACCGACCTGCGGAAGATCGAGCGCAAGGATGTCGCTGCGGATCGGCATCGTGACCATGAAGATCACCAGCAGGACCAGCATGACGTCGACCAGGGGCGTGATGTTGATGCCGGCGATCGCGGTCGGCACGGCGCGCGGCGACGGGAATGCGGAAGCGGCCATCGTGAACCTCCTTCCAGGGACGGGATGCCCGATCCCACGCTGCACCCAACCGCGAAGTGCGTCAAGCGCCCAAGAAAAAAGCGCCGCCCGTTGCGGGGCGGCGCACGTCATCCACGACGTGCTCCGGAATCCGGAGCCTATGAAAGTCTGGTTCAGTTCTGGACGAAGCCGATCTTCACCATCTGCGCGTTCTTCGCAGCGGCCAGGACCTTGGCCAACACACCGTACTCGGCGTTGTCGTTGGTGTCGATCTGCAGCTCGGGCTGGTTGGTCGGATCGCGCTCGACTTCGGTTTCCATCATCTTCTGCAGCGCGGAAACCGGGGTCGGGCTGTCGTTCCAGAACACCTGGCCGGAGCCGTCGATGCGCAGGCTGATCGGTTCCGGCGGCTCCTTCGGATTCTCCGGCGGCTTGTCCGTCTTCTGCGGCAGGTCGACATCGACC
>JAFLEC010000251.1 GCA_017302095.1 Lysobacterales bacterium
GCCACCGCCGGTCGCGATGACCGCGGGCGAGCCGGCGACTGCGTCGGCCAGCGCACGCGCTTCGCGTTCGCGGAAGCCGGCCTCGCCTTCGGTGGCGAACAGCGCGTTGATCGACAGGCCCGCGGCGGCTTCGATCGCGGCGTCCAGGTCGAAGAAGGCCAGGCCCATGCGCGCGGCGAGCAGGCGGCCGAGGTGCGATTTGCCGGCCCCCATCGGGCCGACCAGGACGATGTGGCGGGCGTGACGCATCGCAGCATCCTACCGCCGGTCGCGGGCCACTGCGCGGCCTTAACTCCACCCGCGCGACGCTCGCCCTGCCGGCGCTCCGTCCGGCCCAGACAAGGAACCCGCCATGTCCGTCGCCAAGGTCATCGAACTCAATGCCTCGTCCACCACCAGCATGGAAGACGCCGTGAAGCACGGCCTGAAGAAATGCGCGGAGTCGGTGAAGGGGATCAAGGGCGCGTGGGTCAACGAGATCAAGGTGGTCACCGACGATGCCGGCAACGTGCAGGAGTGGCGGGTCAACCTGCGGATCACCTTCGTCGTGCAGTAAGGATGCGCGGGCTGGCCGTGCGCGCGACAATGCGCGCATGACCACGCTGCCCGACGACATCCTCGCCACCTTTGATGCCCTGTTCGCCGAGGCGGTCGCCGCCGGCGAAACGGATCCGACCGCGATGGCGCTGGCCACCGCCGACGCCGGGGGCCAGCCCTCGGTGCGGATGGTGCTGCTGAAGGCGCACGGGCCGGACGGCTTCGTGTTCTACACCCACGTCGAGGGCCGCAAGGGCCGCGAGCTGGCCGCCAACCCGCGCGCCAGCCTGCTGTTCTTCTGGCCGCGGGTGCGCAACGCGGTGCAGGTGCGGATGGAGGGCACGGTCGCGACGGTGGACGATGCCGAGGCCGACGCCTACTTCGCCAGCCGCCCGCGCGAGAGTCAGCTGGGCGCCTGGGCGTCGCGCCAATCCGAGACCCTGCCGGACCGCGCTACCTTCGACCAACGCTATGCGGAGGCCGAGGCGCGTTTCGCCGGTGCCGAGGTGCCGCGACCGCCCGGCTGGACCGGCTACCGGGTCGCGCCCGACGCGGTCGAGTTCTGGTACGGCGCGCAGTTCCGCCTGCACGAGCGCGACCTGCACGAGCGCGGCGCCGATGGCCGCTGGTCGCGACGGATGCTGTACCCGTGAGCGGCACGGCGATCGGCCCGCGCCGCATCGTCTGCCTGACCGAGGAACCCACCGAAGTCCTGTACGCGCTGGGCGAGCAGGCCCGCATCGTCGGCATCAGCGGGTTCACCGTGCGCCCGGCGATCGCGCGCAAGGAGAAGCCGAAGGTCAGTGCGTTCACCAGCGCCAAGATCGGCGAGATCCTGAAACTGGAGCCGGACTTCGTCATCGGCTTCTCCGACATCCAGGCCGACATCGCCGCCGCGCTGATCCGGCATGGCGTGGAGGTGTGGATCAGCAACCACCGCAGCGTGGCCGGCATCCTCGACTACATCCGCCGGCTGGGCGCGCTGGTGGGTGCGGCCGACAGGGCCAATGCGTACGCGGACGGCCTGCAACGGGGGCTCGACGCGATCGCAGGCGAGGCGTCCGCGCTGCCGCGGCGGCCCAAGGTCTATTTCGAGGAATGGGACGAGCCGCCGATCACCGGAATCCGCTGGGTCGCCGAGCTGGTCCGCATCGCCGGCGGCGACGACATCTTCCCGGAGCGCGCGCTGGAACCGCTGGCGAAGGCGCGCATCCTCGAAGATCCTGGTGAGGTGGTCCGGCGTGCGCCGGACATCATCCTCGGCAGCTGGTGCGGGAAGAAGTTCCAGCCCGGCAAGGTCGCCGCGCGCACCGGCTGGGACGCGATCCCGGCGGTTCGCGACGGCCAGCTGTTCGAGGTCAAGTCGCCGCTCATCCTGCAGCCCGGGCCGGCGGCGCTCACCGACGGCGTGCACGAGATCGCGCGGATCGTCCGCGCATGGGCACGCGACCGCGACTGATCGCACGCGCCGCCGCTGGCCGATCTGTTCAGCGCGGTTGCAATTCGGCGGTGGTCGCGATCTCCGTGCGCGCGCCGCCGCGGGTCGCCGCCAGCTTGACCGCGATGCTGGCCGGTGCGCTGGCGCGGACCACGCCGAGGTAATCGGTCATGTCGCCGGTGCGGATCGCGCGCAAGGCGAGTGCGCCCGGCGGATCCGGCAGCACGGCGGCGGTGGCCTGCAGTTGCAGGTCGCCTGGGTCGATGCCGTTGCCGGCGGCATCGCGCACGGTCACCAGCAGCAGGAGTCCGTCGTCGCCGGCGGCCAGGCCATAGCGTGCCGCGACGGTGGCATTGAGGTCGGCGAGGGCGACGGTGGATGCCTGCAGGGTCGCGCCGCCGACGCTCGCGGTGGCGCTGCTGCCGGCATGCGGCTTGGCCGGCGTGGGCGCCTTGCCGCCACCGCAGGCAGTGAGGACGAGGGGCAGCAGGAGCAGGGCGAGCGATCGCATGCAGGCCTCAATCGTTGTCGGCGGAGAGTTCTGCCCCACGTACGCGCGCGGCGTGCACGGCGGATGCGACCAGTCGGCGGAAGCCGCCGGCCTCGAAGGCGTCCAGCGCCGCCTGGGTGGTGCCGTTGGGCGAGGTCACCCGGCGGCGCAGTTCGCCGGCCTCCACGTGGGATTCGGTCAGCATGCGCGCGGCGCCCAGCACGGTCTGCAGCGCCAGCGTGCGCGCGGCCTCCCTTGGCAGGCCTTCGGCGATGCCGGCCTCGATCATCGCTTCGGCGAGCAGGAACACGTAGGCGGGGCCGCTGCCCGAGACCGCGGTGACCGCGTCCATCTGCGCCTCGTCCTCGATCCACACGGTCTCGCCGGCGGCCGCCAGCAAGCCCTCCGCAAGCGTGCGCCCGGCGGCGTCGACCCGCGCCGTGGCATGCAGGCCGGTCACGCCCGCGCCCAGCAGGGCCGGGGTATTCGGCATCGTCCGCACCACCGCGAGCGCGCCGCCCAGCCAGCGTTCGACCTGCGCGGCGGTGATGCCGGCGGCGATCGAGACCACCAGCGGGCGGCTGGCCTGCGCCTGCGCGGCCAGCCCCTCGCAGACGGCACGCAAGACCTGCGGCTT
>JAFLEC010000252.1 GCA_017302095.1 Lysobacterales bacterium
CGCGGCGCGAGCTCGGCCAGCACCTCGCCGGTGTGGGCGAGCAACCGCAGGGTGCCATCGGGTTCCTCCACCAGCGCGGTCAGGCTCTCCACCCAGTCGCCGTCGTTGGCGTAGACCAAGCCGTCGCGCTGCACCAACCCACCGCGGTGGATGTGCCCGCATACGATGCCGTCCAGGCCGCGCCGGCGAGCATCGTCCAATCCGGCCTGCACGAAGCGGCCGATGTAGCGCTCGGCGCCGCCGCTCTGGCGCTTGAGGAATTCGGCAAGCGACCAGTAGCGCAGGCCCAGCCTCCGGCGAAGCGCGTTCAACGCCTGGTTGCCGCCGAGGATGCGGTAGTACAGCCAGTCGCCGAATTTCTCCTGCAGGGTGCCGAAGTGGGTGATGTTGTCGTAGTCGTCGCCATGCACCACCAATAGCCGGCGGCCATCGGCGGTGGTGTGCACCACCCGTCGGCGCACCTGCATCGCCGGCAGGGCCAGGCCGCAGAAGGTGCGCACCGGGCGGTCGTGGTTGCCGGGGATGTACACGATCTCGGTGCCGGCGCGGCGCAGCGCATGCAGCGCCTCGACCACGCGGTCGTGCGCCTGCCCCCAGCGTGCGCGCCGCTGCACCATCCACCACAGGTCGACGATGTCGCCGACCAGGTACAGGCGCTGGCAGCGCAGCTTGCCGAGGAAGTCCGCCAGTTCGACGGCGTGGCAGTGGCGCGACCCGAGGTGGACATCCGAGATGAACACGGCGCGCCGCATCGCCGGCACGCCCGCGGGCTTCATGCCGTCGCACCGCACGCAGTCGCCTTGCACGCCGCGAGGTAGCGTTGCCGCTTCTTCTCGCGCATGCAGGCCAGGTCGACCTCGATCAGTCCGTCCACCGCATCGCTGAAGTCGGGATCCACGCCGAACGCCAGGAAGCGCGCGCCGCCGGGCTCGCACAGGTCAACGTACTGCTTGTACAACATGGGCACCTGCGCACCCAGCGCGTCGAGGTTGGCCTTCAGCACCCGGTACGCAGTCTCGGCGTCCATCGCGGCGTCGCCGTCGGCGGCGGCGGCGTAGGCGAACGGGCGGCGTGCGGTCGCCTCGCCCTCGGGGCCGCCGTGCCAGCGCGCGTAATGCGCCGCGATCTGCGTACGTGCCGCCTGCGGCAACGCCGCGCTGATCGAAACCGCGCCGAACAGGTAACGCACCTGCGGATGCGCGCGCAGGTACGCGCCGATGCCCTGCCACAGGTAGTCGATGCTGCGCCCGCCCCAGTAGTCGGGGACGACGAAGCTGCGGCCCAGTTCCATGCCCTGGGCGATCCGCGGGAGCATGGCCTCGCCGAAATCGAACAGGCTGGCCGTATACAGCCCACGCAGGCCCTGCGCGGCCAGCACTGGCGCGCCGCGAGCGATCCGGTAGGCGCCCGCGATCCGCCCCACCGAGGCATCCCACAGCACGATGTGCTCGTACCAGCTATCCCAGGCATCGAGGTCGCGGCGGCGACCGCTGCCCTCGCCGACCGCACGGAAGGTGATCTCGCGCAGCCGCCCGATCTCGCGCAGCAGGGCGGAATCGACCGCCAGCCGGCCCACCCGGATCTGCTTGCCGTCCGAGGTTTCCCCGAGCAGGCGCAGCGTGGCGACCGCCTCGCTGACCAACTGGGGGTCTTCTGCAGCGGCGATCGCCTCGGGGCCCGCCACCGTGGCCACGACTGCGCGCTGGCCCAGTGCATACACGCTGCGACGGATGTCGCGCAGCACGGCCTCGTCGCGGGCATCGGCGGGGACCGCCAGCGGCGCCCCCACCCGCAACACGATCCGGCGCTGGCGTCGGGCGAACATCTCGCGCGCGAGCAACGCGGTGCCGACCGGCTTGAACAGCGCAGACGCACCGTAGAAGAACGCGGAATTGCGCGCCTGCACCCGCACCGGCAATACCGGCGCAACGCAGCGGCGGGCGAAGCGCAGGAACCCGCGGCGCCAACGCCCGTCGCGGATTCCGCGCGGGCCGAGCCGGGACACCTCGCCCGCCGGGAACACCACCACGCACTCCTCGCGCAGCAGGGCCTGCTCGATCGCCTGCACGCTGTCCGGCGTGGGCCTGCCGCCGAGGATACGCACCGGCAGCAGCAGCCCGGACAGGGGCTCGATCGCCGAAAGCAGGTCGTTGGCGACGATCCGCACGTCGCGCCGGACCTTGCCGAGCATGTCCAGCAGGGCCAGCGCGTCGAGCGCGCCGGACGGATGGTTGGCCACCACCAGCAGGCGGCCATGCGCGGGGATCCGCGCGAGGTCGGTCGCCTCGACGTCGTAGCCTGCGCCCAGGTGGCGCATCGCCGCGGCCACGAAGTCGAAGTCGCGCACGTGCCCGTTTGCGGCCAGGAAGGCGTCGATCTCGTCCAGCCGCGACCACCGCGCGATCCCGCGCAACAGTGGCCGCGCGATGCTCGCGCGGCGGCCCCGGAACCACTGCGGGAAACGTTGCTGGAGGCGCTGTTCGAGCTGGACCATCGCGATGCCGTCGGCCGTGTTGGCCGGCAGCCTGCCCGGCCACGGCGTCAGCACGGTTGCAGCCGGGTTGCCGCGAGGTGACAGCCGCCCGGGCAACCCCGGCTTAACGGGCCGGCCGGCAGGATGCATCGTCGGCCGCGCCCCTGTATGATGCGCGGCCATCTTTTCATCCGAATACAAGGATGGATCACTTCATGAGGAGCCCGCCGATGTCCAGCTACCTGTTCACCTCCGAATCGGTCTCCGAAGGCCATCCGGACAAGATCGCCGACCAGATCTCCGATGCGGTGCTGGACGCGATCCTCGCCCAGGACAAGCGCGCGCGCGTGGCCTGCGAGACCCTGGTGAAGACCGGCGCGGCGATCGTCGCCGGCGAGGTCACCACCAGCGCGTGGGTCGACATCGAGGCGCTGGCCCGCAAGGTCATCAACGACATCGGCTACGACAACTCCCAGGTCGGCTTCGACGGCCACACCTGCGCGATCATCAACATGCTCGGCAAGCAGTCGCCGGACATCAACCAGGGCGTGGACCGCAAGAAGCCCGAGGAACAGGGCGCCGGCGACCAGGGCCTGATGTTCGGCTACGCCTGCAACGAGG
>JAFLEC010000253.1 GCA_017302095.1 Lysobacterales bacterium
TTCGCCTGGTACTCGTGGAAGTTCATGGGACACCCGGGGTGAGGACGGACGCCCGGGGCCGGGGCAGGCCCGGCGCGGGCGGTCCGCCATTTTAGCGTGTTGCGCTGCGACATGCCGCGCAGCCCCTGCGCCCTGCCGCATACTTTGGTCGATGCTGCCCCGCGCCTTCGCCGTCGTGCCCGATCCGGCCACCGTCCGGCGCGAACTCTATTTCCTCACGCTGTATCGCATCTTCGAGGCGGCGCTGCTGTGCCTGGTGGTGTTCGGGCCGGTCGCGGCACTGCTCGCCCCGCCACGCCACCCGGGGATGGCTGGCGCCGTGGCCGCCAGCTACTTGGTGCTGGCCGTCGCGCTGTTCCTTGCCGGACGCGCTGGCCACGTCGAGCGGCAAGCGCTGGCGGGGGTGCTGGTCGATATCGTCGCCGCCGCGCTGGCGATGCATGCGCTGCCGCAGTCGAGTGCCGGCATCGCCATGATGCTGCTGTTCAACGTGGGCGCCGCCGCGGTGCTGCTGCCCCTGCGCCTGGGGCTCGGGATGGCCGCGCTGGCGGCGGTCGCGTTCGCCGTCGAATATGGCTGGGCGCTGGTCGACGGCATCGCCCCCACCCACTCGTTGGCCGAGCTGTCGATGTTCTCGGTCAGCTACCTGGCGATCGCCACGCTCACCCACCTGCTCGCGCGGCAGGCGCAGGCAGCCGAAGCGCTGGCAGAGCACCGCGGCACCCAGGTGGCGGACCTCGCCGAGGTGAACGAGCTGATCATCCGGCGGATGCGCACCGGCGTCCTGCTGGTGGATGGCGTGGGCCGCGTGGCCCTGGCCAACGAGGCCGCCACCCTGCTGCTGGGCGGCAATCCGCTCGACCAGCGCCCCCTGTCGGAGGCGTCCCCCGCCCTCGACCGGCGTCTGCGCGAATGGATGCACGACGGCCAGCTGGACCCGAACCCCCTGCAACTCGCGACCGGCCTGCCCGAAGTCCTGCCACGCTTCGCGCGGCTGCGCGCCAGCGACGACCAGGCGCTGGTGTTCTTGGACGACACCAGCATCGCCACCCAACGCGCGGAGTCGCTGACCCTCGCCACCCTGGGACGGTTCGCGGCCAGCCTGGCCCACGAGATCCGCAACCCGCTGGCCGCGATCAGCTATGCCACCCAGCTGATGGAGGAGTCCCCGGACATCCCCGCTTCCGACCGTCGCCTGCTCGAGATCATCCTGCAGCAGACCCAACGCATGAACGGGATCGTCGAGAACGTGCTCGGCTTGGCCAAGCGCGAACGCGCGCAGCCGGAGCACGTGGACCTGGGCGACTTCGCGCGGCAATTCGTGGCCGATTACCGGGCCAGCCACCCGCTGGAGGACGACCTGCTGGATGCCGGCACCCCCGCCGCGCCCCTGCACTGCCTGGTGGATCGCCGGCAGCTGCAGCAGGTCGCGACCGTGCTGGTGCACAACGCCCTGGTCTATGGGCGGCTGCCCGGCGAGCCGGCGCGGGTCGCGGTGCGGGTGCATGCCGAACCTGGCGGACGCCCGCTGCTGGATGTGATCGACCGCGGCCCCGGCATCCCGGAGGCCGTGGCCAGCCAGCTGTTCAAGCCATTCCACACCACCTCGCCGCACGGGACCGGGTTGGGCCTGTACATCGCCCGCGAGCTCTGCCTGGCCAACCAGGCCACCCTCGACTACGTCCCGCTCCCCGGCGGCGGCGCCTGTTTCCGGGTGCGCCTGGTCGCCGCCGGCAGCCAGGCATTCGCCGCCGCCCCTTCCACTCCCGCAAGCGGAAGAGGGGACTGATCCCCGCAAAGGAGAGTGGGCGGAGGCGCCTGCAAGGAGCGCGCACGACCCTGCTCCTCTCCCCTTGCGGGGTGAAATCGCGCCGCAGGCGCAGTGCGGGCCCTGGCCACGTGCGATCCTTCACATAACACCGCCAAGGACTGGCACCACACCGGCCGCCCCGGTAAGGTGACGCTCCATGGCAGCTTCCGACAAGAATGGCTACAGGCCGCAATCGGTCCTGATCGTCGACGACGAACGCGACATCCGGGAACTGCTGGTGCTCACGCTGGGGCGAATGGGCCTGCGTTGCGACACCGCCTCGTCGCTGGGCGACGCGCGCGCACTGCTGCGCCACAACCAGTACGCGCTGTGCCTGACCGACATGCGCCTGGCCGATGGGTCGGGAGTGGAGCTGGTCCGCGAGATCTCCCAGCTGTACGCGCAGACCCCGGTGGCGATGATCACCGCATTCGGCAACCAGGAAGCCGCGGTGGGCGCGCTCAAGGCGGGCGCGTTCGACTTCGTGAGCAAGCCGGTCGACCTGGCCGTCCTGCGCGGCCTGGTCCAGCACGCACTCAAGCTCGGCGGCGATGCGGCGGCGGCCAACCCCGCCCCCGGCGCGCAGGGCAACCGCCTGCTCGGCCAATCCGCCGCCATGGGCGAACTGCGCAACACCCTGGCCAAGGTCGCGCGCAGCCAGGCGCCGGTCTACATCGCCGGCGAGTCCGGCAGCGGCAAGGAGCTGGTGGCCCGCACCATCCACGCCGAGGGCGCGCGCGCCAACGGCCCGTTCATCCCGGTCAACTGCGGCGCGATCCCGGCCGAGCTGATGGAAAGCGAGTTCTTCGGCCACAAGAAGGGCAGCTTCACCGGTGCCCACGCCGACAAGCCCGGCCTGTTCCAGGCCGCCGAAGGCGGCACCCTGTTCCTGGACGAGGTCGCCGAGCTGCCCATGCACATGCAGGTCAAGCTGCTGCGCGCCATCCAGGAAAAGTCGGTGCGCCCGGTCGGCGCCAACGGCGAGGTGCCGGTGGACGTGCGCATCCTCTCCGCCACCCACAAGAACCTCGCCGCGCTGGTCGACGAAGGGCGCTTCCGCCACGACCTGTACTACCGCATCAATGTCATCGAACTGCGGGTGCCCGCGCTGCGCGAGCGCCGCGAGGACCTCGCCGTGCTGGCCGATGCGATCCTGGCCCGGCTGGCGACCGCCCAACAACGCCCGCGCCCCACCCTGCACGCGGACGCCCAACAGGCACTGGCCCGCTACAACTTCCCGGGAAACGTGCGCGAACTGGAGAACATCCTCGAACGCGC
>JAFLEC010000254.1 GCA_017302095.1 Lysobacterales bacterium
GTACCAGGCCTACGTCGGCATGGCGCCGTTGAGCTTCCAGCTGGTCATGAAGGTGCACTACAAGACCAACTACGAGAACGCCTTCTGGAACGGCAGCGCCATGACCTTCGGCGACGGCGCGACCACGTTCTACCCGCTGGTCAGCCTGGACGTGTCGAGCCACGAGGTGTCGCACGGCTTCACCGAGCAGCAGTCGAACCTGACCTATTCCGGCCAGTCGGGCGGCATCAACGAGGCCTTCTCGGACATGGCCGGCGAGGCCGCCGAGTACTACATGCGTGGCAGCAACGATTGGCAGGTGGGCGCCGACATCTTCAAGGGCAGTGGCGCGCTGCGCTACATGAACAACCCGCCGCTGGACGGCAGCTCGATCGACAACGCCGCCAACTACACCAGCAGCATGGACGTCCACTACAGCTCGGGCGTCTACAACAAGGCGTTCTACCTGCTGGCGACCAAGGCCGGCTGGAACACCCAGAAGGCATTCGCCGTGTTCGCGCGCGCGAATGCGAACTACTGGGTCGCCAGCACCACCTTCAACCAGGGTGCCTGCGGCGCCGAGACCGCCGCGACCGATCTCGGTTACACGGTGGCCGACGTGACCGCGGCGTTCACCTCGGTGGGCGTGAGCTGTTCGGGCGGCGGTGGCGGCGGCACGGGTGGCGACATCAATGGCGGTGCGCTGACCAAGGGCACGGCCAAGACGGGCATCGCCCAGTCCACGTCGGGCTACTCGGTGAACTACACCCTCGCCGTGCCTGCCGGCGCGACCAACCTCAGCTTCACCATGTCGGGCGGGACCGGCGATGCCGACATGTACGTGAAGTTCGGCAGCGCGCCGACCGACAGCTCTTACGACTGCCGCCCGTACAAGTCCGGCAACGCCGAGACCTGCACGTTCGCGACGCCGTCGGCGGGCACCTACTACGTGCGCCTCAAGGCCTACAGCGCGTTCTCCGGCGTCAGCCTGCTGGCCGACTACACCACGGGCGGTGGCGGCGGTGGCGGCACTTCGCAGACTTACACCAACGGCACCGACGTCAACATCCCCGACAACAACACCACCGGCGTGACCAGCGATATCGTGGTGTCGGGCCGCTCGGGCAATGCGCCCAGCGCGACCGCGGTGGCGGTCAACATCGTCCACCCGTACAGCGGCGATCTGATCGTGGACCTGATCGCCCCGGACGGCACGGTGTACACCCTGCAGAACCGCACCGGCGGCAGCGCCGACAACATCGTCAAGACCTTCACGGTGAACCTGTCGACGGAGACCATCAACGGCACCTGGAAGCTCCGTGCCCGCGATCGTGCCGCCAGCGACACCGGCTACATCAACAGCTGGTCGATCACGATGTAATCACCGCTGCACGCAGGCTGTTCCATCAGACCCCGGCCGTTGGCCGGGGTCTTTTTTTGCATGGACGAGAGCAAGGAGCCCGGCGCCGCCGGGCCTGGCAGGATCGAGCAGCGGGGATCAGCCGGCCGCTTCGAAGCGGTTCGCGTCGACGTTCTTGCGGACCCTGGCCGGATCCCAGATGCGGCCGTTCATCGCGATGTAGACGCCCGGCGGCAGCGATTGCACGGCGCCGACCGCGCAGCCGATGTTGAATTCGGCATCGGAACCCTCGAAGCGCGCGGGGTTCAGCGCGCCGGTCAGCACGATGGTCTTGCCCTCGATGCCCGCCAGCACGCGGGCCGTCTCCACCATGCTGTCGGTGCCGTGGGTCACCAGCACGTGCGACTCGGCCTGCGCGGCGATGGTGGCGCGCAGCAGCTGGCGGTCGGCATCGTCCACGAACAGCGAGTCCTTGCGCAGCAGCGGGATCACGTGGAAGCGGAAGGCCACGCCGAGTTCCTGCAGGATGCGGCCGATCTGCGGTTCGCCGACCTGGTAGTCCGACTTGGCGTCGAAGTAGACCTTGTCGATGGTGCCGCCAGTGGTGACGATGAGGAGATTGTCCATCCGGGCATTATCCGCCAACCGCGCGCGGCCGTCAGGCCGGCGGCAGGCCGAGCGCGGCGCGCAATGGATCCAGAAGCGGGCCGTACATGGCGGTGCGCGCGGTGCCGCCGTGCAGGGGTTGCCGGACCTGCGCGGCACTCGCGGTGCGTACGCTGCGCCGGGCCGCATGGAAGGCCAGGCAGGCCGGGTCGAAGGGCAACCCGCAGTCGTGGAGCAGCGCTCGGACCCGCTGCTCCGGGTCTGCGACGAGGTCCTCGTAGCGGTGCAGGCGGATGCGTGCGGGATCGCGCGCGCGCCAGGCGTCCATCGCGCGTTCGCAGGCACGCAGGTAACCGGCCAGGTCGCCGACGTCGCAGGCGAAGTGCGGCTGCACGTAGAACTGCTGCTTGAAGCACGACCACGCGGTCTCCAGCGGATCGCGTCGGGTTTCGATGACGGTGGCGCCGGGCAGCATCGCGCGCAGGAGACCGGCGTGCTTCCAGTTTTCCGGGAGCTTGTCGGTGAAGCGCGGGCGTCGCGTGCGCCAGCGCGCGGTCCGCGCCAGATAGTCGCGGCCGAGCCGGTCCCAGTCCGCCGTCGTCGCTTCGGCCACCCACTGCGGATACGGCACCCCGCGACGGATCGATTCCTGCTGGACCACGATGCCGAGGTCCTGCAGTTCGCTCGCGCCTTCGACCTGCGGGTGTGCGGCCAGCACCTGCTCGAACAGGGTCGAGCCCGAGCGCGGCATGCCGACGATGAAGATCGCCTCCCGGCCCAGCGTGGGGTCGAGCGGCGGCGGCAGTGCCTGCGTGGCCGCCAGCGCCTGCGCCACGTAGCCTTCGAGCGCCGCCAGGCTGTAGGGCGCGAGCCGCCGTTGCCGTGCGTTCGCGGCGACGAAGGCGGCATGCGCCGCTGCCGGTTGGCCGCGATCCTCCTCCAGCTTGCCGAGGGCGTGGCCGATGGCGATCGCGTCGGCGTCGGCGAGGTCGGGACGCGCGAGCTGCGCACGCAGCGCGTCGGCGTCGGCATCGGCCAACGGGCGGGTCTTGATGTTGGCAAGGCCGCGCCAGGCATCGCCGCAGCCGGGATGCAGGCGGAGCGCGTCGCGGTACTGCGCCTGCGCCGCATCGAA
>JAFLEC010000255.1 GCA_017302095.1 Lysobacterales bacterium
CCTTGGCACGTGCCGCCTCGCGCGCCGCCCGCGCCGCCGCCGCGCGCAGTTGCGCGAGCAGCCCCTGCAAGGCCTTGGCGTCGCGACCCAAGGCTTTCTCGCGGGTCGCACGGTCCTTGTACTGCTGGTCGATGCCGGCCAGCAGGCGGGCACGCTCCTCGCGCGCCTGCTGCAGCTCACGGAGTTGCGCGGCCTGCGCGCGGGTAGCCAAGTCCAGCGAGGCGCGGCGTTCGGCGATCTCGCGCTCCACCGCATCGAGCCGCTGCAGTTCCGCCGACAACACCCGCAGGCGTTCCACCTGTCCGCGCTGCAGATAACCCTGGTAAGTCAAGGCACGCTCGGCCTCGGCCACCCGATCCTGCGCGAGCATCGCCTTCAACGGCGCCGCGGCACCCGCCACCTGCGCGGCCCGCAGCAGGCGTGAGAGTTCGGCGCGCTTGGCGGCCTCGTCGCGCGCGAGCCGCTGGCGCTCGACCTGCAAGCGGGCGAGCGCCTCGTTGTCCTGGCGCAACGTGTCCTGGGTCTGGCGCAGCGTGCGCTGCACGCCGCCGACCTGCTGGTCGGCTTGGCGCAGGGTGCGGCTTACTTCGCCGCGCTGGCCTTCGAGCTTGCGCCGCTCGGCCGCGACCGACTTCAGTTCGGTCTGCACCTGCCGCAGCTTGCGTTCTGCATCGTCGCGCTCCTGCGCCATCGCAGTCCCGGCCAAGGCCAGCAGGCAACACGCCAGCAGGAGCGGCCGGGGTCGCATCAGGCAGGCTGCAACAGGCTTTGCCCGGTCATCGCCGCAGGCTGCGGCAGGCCAAGCAGGTCGAGCAGGGTCGGGGCGATGTCGCGCAAGGCGCCGCCCACGCGCAGGCTGGCGGCGCGCGTGCCGACGTACACCAGCGGCACCGGACCGACGGTGTGCGCGGTATGCGGTTGGCGCGTCTCCGGGTCGCGCATCAGCTCGAGGTTGCCGTGGTCGGCGGTGACCAGCAGCGCGCCACCGACCTCGCGCACCGCCCGTTCGACCGCGCCGATCGCGACGTCCACCGCTTCCGCGGCACGGATCGCCGCCGCCAGCACGCCGGTGTGGCCGACCATGTCCGGGTTGGCGATGTTGCAGACGATCGCGTCATGGCGCTGGTGCGCAATGGCATCGACCAGCTTGGCCGTGAGTTCGGGACAGCTCATTTCCGGCTGCAGGTCGTAGGTGGCGACCTTCGGGCTGGGCACGAGGATGCGCGACTCGCCGGCGAACTCGGCTTCGCGGCCGCCGCTGAAGAAGAAGGTCACGTGCGCGTACTTCTCGGTCTCGGCGATCCGCAGCTGGGTCAGGCCGGCGCCCGCCAGCACTTCGCCATAGGTGTCGCGCAGGTCGTCCGGCGCGAACGCCAGCGCCGCGCCGAGGCGCGCGTCGTACTCGGTGAGGCAGACGAAGTGCGACAGCGCCGGGCGCCGCGCGGCGAAGCCGTCGAACGCCGGATCGACGAAGGCGGCGGCGAGCTGGCGCGCACGGTCGGCGCGGAAGTTCATGAACACCACCGCGTCGCCATCGCGCATCGGCATGCCGCCGGCGATCACGGTCGGCACCACGAACTCGTCGTTCTCGCCGCGGGCGTATGCAGCGTCGAGCGCCACCAGCGCATCCGGCGCACCATGGTCGGCAACCGCATCGACCATCGCGTTCCAAGCCCGCTGCACGCGATCCCAACGCTGGTCGCGGTCCATCGCGAAATAGCGTCCGCCGATGCTGGCGATGCGCGCATTGCCGAGCCGATCGCAGTGCGCCTGCAGGGCACGCAGGCTGGGCTCGGCGGAGCGCGGCGGGGTGTCGCGTCCGTCGAGGAAGGCATGCACCGCCACCCGCGGCACGCCGGCGCGGTGCGCCAGCTCCAGCATCGCGAAGAGGTGCTGTTCGTGGCTGTGCACGCCGCCCGGCGAGAGCAGGCCCATCAGGTGCAGGGTGCGGCCATCGGCCAACTTGGCCCCCTCGCAGGCCGCACGCAACTCGGCATTGGCGAAGAAGCTGCCGTCCTCGATCGCGGCATCGACCCGGGTCAGGTCCTGGTAGACGATCCGGCCGGCGCCGAGGTTCATGTGCCCCACCTCGGAGTTGCCCATCTGCCCGTCCGGCAAGCCCACATGGCGGCCTTCGGTATGCACCAGGGTGTGCGGGCAGGTCGCCCACAGGCGGCGCCAGTTGGGGATGTCGGCCAATGCCAGCGCGTTGTCCTCGACCGCCTCGCGGTGGCCCCAGCCGTCCAGGATCAGCAGGACGACGGGCTTGGGTCGGGCGGGATCGGCGATGGACACGGGCGGTTCCTGGTGGAAGGGCATGGGCATGGGCCGCTGCGGACCCGTGCCATTAGTTTAGCGAGGCGATGTAAACCAAGCGGGCGCGACCGGCATCACAGCCTGCAGCAACCACTGGAGCCCCGCATGAACCGCACCCTGCTCTGCCTCGCCCTCGTCGCCGCCAGCGGCCTCGCCTTCGCCCACGACCCGGATTCGCAGGGCCGCGACATCGACAAGGTCAATGGCGGCATCACCGCGCAGGCCGGCCAGGCCTACGGCGACCTCAGCACCGTCAACGGCGGCATCGACCTGGAGCGCGGCGCCCGCGCCGAAGACGTGGAGACCGTCAACGGCGGCATCGAAGCCGGCGACGACGTGGCCACCCTCGACGTGTCGACGGTCAACGGCGGCATCCGCTTCGGCCAGCGTGCCCGCATCGAGGGCGGCGTGGAAACCGTCAACGGTGGCATCTTCGTCGACCGCGGCGGCAGCGTGCGGCGCGGGGTGGAAACCGTGAACGGGGCGATCGGCCTGGTCGATACCGATGTCGGTGGCGGCATCGAGACCGTGAACGGCGACGTCACCGTGGGCGCCGGATCGCACGTCAAGGGCGGCATCCACGTCGAGAAACCGACCCACATGGGCGTGCGCTGGGGCAAGCAACGGGTGCCGCGGATCGTGATCGGGCCCGATGCAGTGGTGGACGGGCCGCTGGTGTTCGAGCGCGAGGTCGTGCTGTACGTGCACGCCAGTGCCCGCACCGGCGCGATCACCGGCGCCACC
>JAFLEC010000256.1 GCA_017302095.1 Lysobacterales bacterium
GGGCGCGCTGCTGGGTCGCTGGGGCGGCGAGGAGTTCATCGTCGTGCTGGACGGCGCGGCCGGACGCGAACCCGCCGCCATCGCCGAGGCGCTGCGCGCCGCGGTGGCTGCGGCACCGGTGCCGTTCGAGGGCGCGACGATCCCGGTCACGGTCAGCATCGGCCTGGCGACCGCCTTCGCCGGCGACGGCATCGACGCCCTGCTCGCCGAAGCAGATGCGGCGCTGTACCGCGCCAAGCATGCGGGCCGCAACCGCGTGGTCTATGGCGGCAAGGCCGGCGCACCGGCCTGAAGCCACCGCCGTTCAGCGCGGCAGGTCGAACCCGTCGGCGTCGAGCAGGGCCGGGAAGCGCGCGCGGTGCTCGAGCAGCGGCGCCGCCTGCAGCAACATGGTCGCGACCACCTCCTCGTCGGCCGCCTCGCTCAGCGGATGGCCGAGGAAATCGACCACCGCACTGTCGCCGCTGTAGTGCAGGCCGTTGCCGTCGGTGCCGACTCGGTTGACGCCGACCACGTAGCACAGGTTCTCGATCGCCCGCGCCCGCAGCAGGGTCTTCCACGGATAGGCGCGCGCCGACGGCCAGTTCGCCACGTACAGCGCGAGGTCGTAGTCCGCCTGCCCCGCCTGCGCCGGGTCGAAGCGGTTGCGCGAGAACACCGGGAAACGCAGGTCGTAGCAGACCTGCAGCAGGATCCGCCAGCCCTTCCACGCCACCACCACGCGCTCGAAGCCGGCCGCGTAGCGTTCGTGCTCCTTCGCGAACGAAAACAGGTGGCGCTTGTCGTAGTGCGCGACCGCGCCGTCCGGGGTGGCGAACAGCATGCGGTTGAACACCCCGGCCTCGGTGCGCAGTTGCACGCTGCCGGTCACCGCCGCGTCCAGCCTGGCGGCCTGTTCGCGGATCCACGCGACCGTCGGGCCGTCCATGGTTTCGGCGTTGCCGATGGCCTCGTTGGAGAAGCCGCTGGTGAAGGTTTCCGGCAGCACCACCAGGTCGGTGGTGCCGTGCAGCGGCGCCATCAGCCGCCCGTAGTAATCGCGGTTGGCGGCAGGATCGTGCCAGCGGGTCTCGCCCTGGACGAGGGAGACGCGCAGGTTGTGCAGGGACGCGCTCACAAGCGCTGCAGCCGTTCGATGGCGGCGTCGAGGGTCGCATCGTTCTTGGCGAAGCACAGCCGCGCCAGTCGTTGCCCGGCCGGCGGATCGGCATAGAACGGCGACAGCGGGATCGCGGCGACGCCGTGCTCGATGGTCAGCCAGCGGCAGAACGCGAGGTCGTCGAGGTCGCTCACCGCGCTGTAGTCGACCAGCTGGAAGTAACCGCCGGGGACGGGCAGCGGCTTCAACCTGGTCGTCAGCAATTGCGCGCGGAAGCGGTCGCGCTTGGCCTGGTAGAAGGCACCCAGTTCCTCGTAGTGCGCGGGTTCCTGCTCGATCATCTCGGCGAACGCATGCTGGGCCGGGGCGAAGGTGCAGAACACGTTGTACTGGTGGACCTTGCGGAACTCCGCGGTCAGCGCCGCCGGCGCGATGCAGTAGCCGACCTTCCAGCCGGTGCAGTGGTAGGTCTTGCCGAAGCTCGACACCACGAAGGCGCGATCGCGCAGCGCCGGATGGCCGAGGACGGAGGCGTGGCGCGCGCCATCGAACACGATGTGCTCGTAGACCTCGTCGCTGAGCAGGACGATGCCGGTGCCGTCGAGGATCGCCGCGACCTGGTCGAGGTCGGCGGCCGACAGCATCGCCCCCGAGGGGTTGTGCGGGCTGTTGATCATCAGCATCCGCGTGCGCGGGCTGATCGCGGCACGCACAGCCTCCCAATCCGGCGCGAAGGTCGCCGGGTCCAGCGGCACGTGCACCGCGGTGGCGCCAGCGAGGTCGATCGCGGGCTCATAGCAGTCGTAGCACGGGTCCAGCACCACCACTTCCTCGCCCGCCCGCACCACGGCGTGGATCGCGTCGAAGATCGCCTCGGTGGCGCCGCTGGTCACCGTGACCTCGGCATCGGCATCCGGCGCCCAGCCGTAGCAGCGCTCTGTCTTGGCGGCGATCGCCCGGCGCAGCGCGGGGATCCCGGTCATCATCGCGTACTGGTTGTGCCCGGCCTGCATGGCCCGGCCCAACGCGTCGACCAGCCGCCCGGGCACCGGGAAATCCGGGAAACCCTGGCCGAGGTTGACCGCGCCGTGCTCGGCGGCGAGCTGCGACATCACGGTGAAGATGGTGGTGCCGACCTTGGGCAGTTTGGTGTCGATGCGCATCGGAAGTCGGGTGCGGGAAAGCCGCGAGTGTACGGAATCGACGCCGGCGACGAAGTGAGCGCGTGCCATGCCGGTAGAATCGCGTCCGCATGCCCGATCTCCAGACCCACGCCAGCCCGCTGCTCGCCGTCGAGGGCCTGGCGTTCTCGCGCAACGACGTGCCGGTGTTCGGCCCGCTGTCGTTCGCGGTCGAGGCCAACGAGGCGCTGCTGGTGCAGGGCGGCAACGGCGCCGGCAAGACCACCCTGCTGCGCGTGCTCGCCGGCCTGCTGCGCCCCGACGCCGGGCGGATGGAGATCGACGGCCTGCCGGCACGCCCAGAGTTGCGCGCGCGCTTCGTGGCCTACCTGGGCCACCTGCCGGGCCTGAAGGCCGACCTCTCGGCGCTGCACAACCTGGAGTTCCTGTGCGGCCTGCATGGCCGCCGACCGCGGCAGACGCCGGAGGCGGCGATGGCGATCGTCGGCCTGGCCGGCTACGAGGATGCGCCCCTGCGCACCCTGTCCGCCGGGCAGAAGAAGCGCCTCGGCCTGGCCCGGCTGTGGCTGTCGCCGGCCCCGCTGTGGTTGCTCGACGAACCCTACGCGAACCTCGACCTCGAGGGCATCACCCTGGTCAACCGGATGGTGCAGGCGCACCTGCGCGAGGGCGGTGCCGCCCTGATCACCACCCATGGCGCGTATGCGGCGCCGCCGGTGCGGACCCGCCTGCTGGAACTCGGGGGCGCGGCGTGATGCTGCGCGCGGCCCGGGCGCT
>JAFLEC010000257.1 GCA_017302095.1 Lysobacterales bacterium
CAGGTTCGGCAATTGGCAGGCGCGCAAGGTGCCGTTGGCCACCGTGCCGACATTCGAAAGGCCGGTCGGGCAGGACGCCGCCGGGCCGCTGGTCGGCGGCGGGGTGGTCGGCGGCGGGGTGGTCGGCGGCGGGGTGGTCGGTGCGGGCGGGAAGGCACCCTCGCCGGGCGAAACCACCTTGTTGGCGCCGTTGCCGCAGCCTGCCAGGGCCAGGGCCGCGCCGAAGGCCATCAGGAGGGTCTTGGAATTGTTGCTGACAGACATGGGGTGGATCTCCGGTCGTTGGGCGAGGGTCCGCGCAGGAATGGCGCGCGGCGCTGCAGGGCGCATGCGCACGTGCGGCACAGGCGTCCGCTCGTTGGCCGGCAGTCTCTGGGCGTGATGTTTCAACCCGGTGACGCGCATGTGTCAGTGCGTGCGAGGTGACGAAGTGCGTCCGGGCTACGGCACAATCGGCGCATGCGGACGCGACGAATGACGGCGGAACTCGAGCAGTGGGTGGTCTCGCAGGCGGCTTCGGGCTGCGATCCCGCCGGTGTGCTGCAACGCCTGCTGGACGAAGGCTGGCCCGAGGACGAGGCCGTCGAGGTGATCGCCGGTGCGGTGAATGCCTATGTCGCGGACCGGTCGCGCGATGCCGGATTGCCGCTGCCCGTCCGCGTGCCGGTGGTCGCCGAACCCAACGGCGCCTCCCTGATCGACGCAGGCGATCGTAGGGTGCGCATCCTCGCCAGCATGTTGTTGCCGCGCGTCGCCGTGCTCGGTGGATTGCTGTCCGCGGAAGAGTGCGATGCTTTCATCGAGCTGGCGCGGCCGCGGTTGGTGCGTTCCACCACCGTCGAACCGGAGTCCGGCGGCGACATGGTCCATCCGGACCGCACCAGCCACGGCATGGGCTTCGCGCGTGGCGAAACCTCCTTGTGCGAACGCATCGAGGCGCGCATCGCGCGGCTGCTCGATTGGCCGCTGGACCACGGCGAGGGGCTGCAGGTCCTGCGCTATGGTCCGGGCGCCCAGTACAAGCCGCACCACGATTACTTCGATCCGGCGATGCCCGGCAGCGACGTGTTGCTGCGGCGTGGCGGCCAGCGCGTCGCCAGCGTGGTGATGTACCTCAACACGCCGGAGCGGGGCGGTGCGACCACGTTTCCCGAATCGCACTTCGAAGTCGCGGCGATCCGAGGCAATGCCGTGTTCTTCAGTTACGACCGCGCGCATCCGATGACCCGCACGCTGCACGCGGGTGCACCGGTCCTTGCCGGCGAGAAGTGGATCCTGACCAAGTGGCTGCGCGCAGGCGTGCATCGCTGAGCGTCGCGGAGCCCTGCATCCCCATCCTGTCGCCTCGTGCCTGGTCCACCACGGCCATGCGCGCCGTGGCATCTCGACCAGGTGGTCCGCTTATCGGCCCCTGATGGCCTTTCGTCGAAACAAACGGCAATTGTCATCTTCCTGTCACCCATGCAACGTGCGGATCGCGTGTCATCGCCACGTCATCGAGATGTGTCGGGGGTGGGAGTGATGAAAATGGATGGATGGAGGAGGGGCATGGTGGCCGGCTGCTTCGGAATCGCCGCGTGCGCGGCGCATGCGGGTGAGCCGGACCAGCCGCGGGTGTACACCTATCGGGTCGATGTCGATGCGCACGGCAGGCTCGTCGCCGCCGTGCCGATGCACGACGAGGGCGACCAGACGTCGCGCGGCCTCGTGCGCCAGTTGCATGGCTGGGCGTTCGAGTCGGGCGCCGCAGGTGCGGCATCCGCCGCAAGCACGTATGTGCGGATCACGGCGGTACCCGCTTCCGCCGACGCGCCGCGCATCCTGCATGCGAGTACCGGCCCGGCGCCCGACCGCTTGAGCCGCCCGCAATTCCCGGCGGCGGCGATGCGTGAGGGGCGGCAAGGCGTGGTGGTGCTGCGCCTGTCGATCGACGCGTCGGGCCAGGTGGCCGCGGCAGAGGTGCACGACACCGAAGGCGACGTGAACCGCGCGATGGCGGAGGCGGCGTTGGCGACGGCGCGCGGCTGGACCTTCCACCCCGAGCGCGTCGATGGCGTGCCGGTCGCGGGCCGCATGCTGATGCCGGTCTGCTTCGTCGCGGCATCGGCGGAAGGCGATTGCGGATGGACGGGACCGGGCGCACGAACGTACGACCGCGACGCGGTCATCGCCCTGGATCCGCGGGTGCGGCTGGCCTCGGCATCCCGCTGAGCCAGGGCTGTCGCCCGCCTCAGGCCGGCAAGGGAATCGGGCCCGGTGCGGTTCGCTTGTCCGGCCAGCGGCAGAGGTCGTGCAGGAGGCAATGCGCGCAATCCGGCTTGCGTGCCTTGCAGGTGTAACGGCCGTGCAGGATCAGCCAATGGTGGGCGTCGCGGGCGAACTCGGCGGGCACCATCCGGACCAGCTTGTCCTCGACCGTGCGCACATCCTTGCCCGGGGCCAGCCCGGTGCGGTTGGCCACCCGGAAGATGTGGGTGTCGACGGCGATGGTCGGCTCGCCGAATGCCGTGTTGAGGACCACGTTCGCGGTCTTGCGGCCCACCCCGGGCAGGGCTTCCAGCGCCTCGCGGGTGCGTGGCACCTCGCCGGCGTGGCGTTCCAGCAGCAGGCGCGACAGCGCGACCACGTTCGCCGCCTTGGCGTTGAACAGGCCGATGGTGCTGATGTAGTCCTTCAGCGCCTCCTCGCCCAACGCGACGATCGCCGCCGGGGTGTTGGCGACCGGGAACAGGCGGCGCGTGGCCTTGTTGACGCCGACATCGGTGGCCTGCGCGGACAGCACCACCGCGACCAGCAATTCGAACGGCGAGCTGTAGTCGAGTTCGGTGGTGGGACGCGGGTTGGCGTCGCGCAGGCGCGTGAACAGCTCGGCGATCTGCGCAGGGGTGAGCTTGCTGCCGCGCGCCGCGCGCGGTGCCGGCGACGCGCTCACGGCCGCCGTGCC
>JAFLEC010000258.1 GCA_017302095.1 Lysobacterales bacterium
CCAGATGATTCAACAGATGGCAGGTGACGATTACCAGTTGATCCATCGGTGCCGTTGGCGCGGCGGCGTCCGCCGCGACCGGAAGCTCGACCGGCGCCGTGGCCTGCAGCCACGCCAGCAACGGCAACGTACGCGCCAGCGCGAGCTCGCCCGGGGCTTCCAGCAACGCACGATCGGGATGCAGGCGCAGGTCGGCCGCGTCGTAGCGTGCGGCCGGCGCCTCGGCCGGCGGCAGGGCTTCGCGCTTGATCGGCGACAGCCAGCGCTGGACCACGTCGCGCCCGACCGGGTGCAGGAAGAAGGCGGCAGCGAAGGCGGCCACGCAGGCAGCCACACCGATCCAGAGCCAGGGCACGTGGCGATGCCGGGTCGCCCCGGGCGCGGCCGGTCCAACGGCCGGCGCATCGCTCGATCGCCTCGGCGAAGGCTGTGCCTCCACCGCGACGTTCGCGGCGGTCGCAAGCGCTTGCTTGACCTGTGCCTGCCACGCGCGCCATGCCGACACGTCCGGCTGGCCAGCAAGGTCGGTCGGAAGCGCTGCGCGAATGCGACCCTGCCAAGTTGACGCCGGCTCGCCGACCACCTCGGAAATCTCCGCGTCGTCCAGGCCGGACACCAATTGCAGCAGGACCGCCGCGCGCGTGGCCGAGGGCAGCCGGGCGATCGCGGGCAGCAGTCCGGTGGTGCGCGCGTCTTCCACCCCACGCAACTGCGGCGTGGCCAGCAACAGGCGCCAGTACTGCACCGGCCAGCGCGGCATCGGCCAGCGCGCAGCATCACCGGCGAACACCCGAGCCACTACCGAGGTTGCGCGCACTGCGGCGTCGGCGGTGCCGGACTGGACTTCCGCGAACAGACTGGCACGACGCTCCAGCCCGCGCAGGAAGGCGGTCACCGCATCCTGCGGTGGAGGAAGGCCGGATGGACTCATGGCAGGGTGAGACGCACGCCGCATTCGTCCTGTCAGGAACGCTGCGCCTGTGCAGCGCGGCACGCCCGCAACCTGCCGCCTTCGTTGATGATTCCCACCGCTTGGATCGTTGGCACGGAGCAATTCCCTTTCCACCAGCACCCGCTCTGGCGGATCACGATATCGCAACCGGGCGGGTTTGCCTCGCACACGGCGCACGGCCGACGCCTACCCGCCGAGGCCTTCCTCAAGTCGGGAGCCGCGATCCCGCGCCGGTTCCGCGTCCTGCCATCGACCCGCGCGGCGACCGGAGCGCGACGCCGGGATGGCCCCATCCACGTCTGCGAGGTCAACGGACTTCCTGGCCTGGCGCCCCCATCCTGCGATGACAAGGCACCCATGCAAGCCACGGTCGAGCACGCGCGCCGCCGCGGCGCGCGTGCAGCTCCGGTGCGAGCCTCCAGTTCCGCCGATGTTGCGTCGCGCGCTACTTGGACTGCGCGAGGACGCGGACCTCCCAGGCCGGCCTGCGATCGCGGTCGAGCACATACTCGATCACCAGCTCCGCGTTACCGAACACCCTGCGGGCGCCGGCGGCCGACAGGGCGTTACCGGTGGCGACATGCACGCGATCGGCGTCGATGCCCATCGGGAGCACCCATGCCATCCCACCGATCAGGCCGATCGCTGCGCGGACGTTGCCGGCGCGATCGTTGATTTGCACGTAGCGCACGCCCTCCCGCTGGAATTCGTAGACGGGCCAGGCCGCGTTCCGGGAGGCGGGATCGACCGCCGGGAACGCTTGTCCAAGACCGGTGCCGGCGACCAACTTGGCACCATGCCCATCACTGGGACAGCCACACTGCGCGAACGCGAAGGGGCTGGCGAGCAGGCAGCAGGCGAGGACCAGGACTCGAAACGCGGCGTGAAGGTGACGCTTCAACATGGCTTTCCTCCTCAGGGCAGCATTGCGTAGTGAAGCCGGCGGTTCTCCCCGGCGCACGGACATCGGGAAACCGTCTCCGATGCCCACCGGCACATCCCATCGCCAAACCGCAGGCCCTCGCCTGGACTTCCTTGGCGCTCACCCTGCATGCAAGGGGCCGAGGTGGGCGCTTTCGCGACGGTTGCCGACAGCGGGCGCATCGGTGGGACTGCGCCTCATCCCAGCCTGGCCATCGGCGTCACGGCCTGCAACGACCTCGTCGATCCCGTCCTCGGATGCGGGTCTTTCATCCCGGATGCAGGCACGTACCGATCCAGCCGAGCCACGTCGCGTTCTGGAAACGGATGGCTTGCGGGCCGGATGCCGACAGCCGGCCTGCGAGCGCATGGCGGGGGCTCGCGCTCGTGGGCTTCTTCGGGCGGCCTCGCCGACCACGCGCCGACGCCTGGCCGACAGCGCGGGCCGCTCCTGGCCGGCGCTTGACACCCGTGCGGAATGCGGCTCCGCGAGCATCCATGCGCCCTGTGGGTAAATCGGTTGTGCACAGGCGTCAAGGAAGTGTCATCGGCGCCGGTTTCACGCCACCTCGACGCCAAGTGACATCCAGGTTTCACGCATAAACGACTGATTTCGTTGGGAATGATGGTTTTGGCGCTTTTTTCGCCAATCCCCACGCAGGCGCATGGGGATGGGGCTTGCGCAGGTCGGCCGACATCCCATGCACAGACTTATCCACAGAGTGTGTGGATAAGGGCGATTTTCCAATGCACACAGTTGGTTACGGCGAATTCGTACATCGGCGCCGAGTTAGCGCACGCAAGTGGCGTCGACAGGCCGGTGCCGCGTTCGCGCGGCTAGACTGGCGCCATGCCTGCACCTCCCCTCGTGCTGCGCGTCGCCCTGCCGACGCCGCTGCCGCGCCTGTTCGACTACCTGCCCCCCGCCGGCATGGCGGCGGACGCGGTCGCGGTCGGCCAGCGCGTGCAGGTGCCTTTCGGCAAGCGCGAGGTGACGGGGGTGGTGCTGGAGCACGGCCCCGGCGAGCCCGGCGTGGCGCTGCGCGAAGTGCTGGCGGTGCCCGACGACG
>JAFLEC010000259.1 GCA_017302095.1 Lysobacterales bacterium
GAGTGCTTGCGCCTGCCGCAGGTTGCCGGCGCGGCCATCGTGCACGGCCCATGTGGCGGTCGGCGTGCTCAGGCGGGTCGTTCCATGGTTGTGACCGATCCGTTCCGATCGCGATGCTTTGGCTTCACTCGTGGAACTCTACACTGTGCCCCTTCCGCAGCATCGCATCCCGAGGCCCCATGTCGCAGCCCCTGACCGACCCCGCGCTGGACCAGCTGTTCCGCACTGCCCGCACCTACAACGCGTTCGGCGGCGAGGTGTCCGACGACACCCTCCACCAGTTGTACGACCTGCTGAAGTTCGGCCCGACCGAAGCCAACACCACCCCGGCGCGGATCGTGTTCGTGAAGTCCGGCGAGGCCAAGGCCAAGCTGGGCCCGGCGCTGAGCGAGGGCAACTACAAGAAGACGATGGCGGCGCCGTGCGTGGCGATCGTCGGCTATGACATGCGCTTCTACGACAAACTGCCGGTGCTGTTCCCGCATACCGACGCCAAGGCCTGGTTCGAGCATCGCGACGAAGCCAACCTGGCCTGGGTGGCGATGCGCAGCAGCAGCCTGCAGACCGCCTACCTGATCCTGGCCGCGCGTTCGCTGGGCCTGGACTGCGGCCCGATGTCCGGTTTCGACAACGCCAAGGTCGACGCCGCCTTCTTCGCCGGCACCGCGATCCGCTCGAACATCCTGGTCAACCTCGGCCAAGGCGACCCGGCCAGCATCTTCCCGCGTTCCCCGCGCCTGGGCTTCGACGAAGCCTGCCGCATCCTCTGATCCGCATCGTCCCTTCCACGGAGATCCCCATGTTCAAGAAGCTGCTGCTCACCGCCGCCCTCGTCGCCGCCAGCGCCAATGCCTTCGCCGCGGGCGTGACCTACAAGCTCGACCCCGGCCACACCAACGTCCTCGCCAGCTGGAGCCACTTCGGGTTCTCGCATCCCAGCGCGCAGTTCGGTGCGGTCGACGGCACCCTGGTCTACGACGAGAAGGACGTGGCCAAGTCCAGCGTCGAGGTGACCCTGCCGCTGTCGGGCCTGGACAGCTTCGTGCCCAAGCTCGACGCGCACCTGAAGAGCGCCGATTTCTTCGATGCCGAGAAGTTCCCGGCGATCACCTTCAAGAGCACCAAGGTCGAGGACCTGGGCGGCGGCAAGCTGCGCATCACCGGCGACCTGACGGTCAAGGGCACGACCCGCCCGGTGGTGCTGGCCGCGCAGCTCAACAAGGCCGGTGACCACCCGATGACCAAGCGCCCGACCGTCGGCTTCGACGCCACCGCCACGATCAAGCGCAGCGAATTCGGCGTCGGCGCCTACGTGCCGAACGTCGGCGACGAGATCACCCTGCGCATCACCACCGAAGCCTCGGCGGCGAAGTAAGGGCGCGCGATGGTCGTCGAACGTTCCGCGGGCCAGCGCGGCGAGGTGTCGCTGGGCTGGCTGCGCAGCCGGCACACGTTCTCGTTCGGGCACTACCACGACCCGGCGTGGATGGGCTTCGGTCCCCTGCGGGTGGTCAACGACGACACCGTCGCCCCCGGCGGCGGCTTCGCCCCGCACCGCCACGCCAACATGGAAATCATCAGCGTGGTGCTCGAAGGCGCGCTGGCGCACAAGGACAGCGCCGGCAATGCCGGCGTGGTGCGTGCCGGCGACGTGCAATGGATGAGCGCCGGCCACGGCATCGAGCACAGCGAATACAACGCCTCCGATGCCGAGCCGGTGCATTTCCTGCAACTGTGGATCCAGCCCGACCGGCTCAATGCGCAGCCCGCCTACGACCAGCGCCATTTCGACCCGGCGGCGCGGCGCGGCCGCTGGGCCACGCTGGTCTCGCCGGATGGCGTGGACGGGTCGATCGCGATCCGCCAGCAGGCGCGGGTGCTGGCCACCCGGCTCGAAGCTGGCGATGCAGTGGCGCTCGCGCTGGATCCCGCCCGCTTGCATTGGCTGCACGTCGCCACCGGCGAGGTGCAGGTCGGCGACCGCCTGCTGCGCGCCGGCGATGCGCTGGGTTTCGCCGACGAGGGCGGCACCCTGCAGCTGCGCGGCGTCGGCGAGGCCGGCGACGTGCTGTGGTTCGACCTGCCGCACTGAGCGTGCGGCGGACGCTGCGCAAGGCCGGCTGCTAAACTGCCGCGGTTCCCGCCACCGCGCGCTGCATCGCCATGACCCAGACCGCCGCCTCGCCCGCCAATGCCCAGCAGCGCCATGAGGTCCATCGCGCCGACCTGCCGCTGAGCTGCCCGCTGCCGTCGATGGCCCTGTGGAATTCGCATCCTCGCGTGTACCTGCCGATCGAGGCCGAGGGCGGCAAGTCGCAATGCCCGTATTGCGGCGCGACCTACGTCCTGGTCGATTGATCGCCCGGCGCCAGCGATGCGCCGACTGACCGTGGTGCAACTGCTGCCGGCGCTCGATGCCGGCGGCGTCGAACAGTCCACCCTCGAAATCGCCGATGCGCTGGTGCGCGCCGGGCATCGCGCGGTGGTGGTCTCGGCCGGCGGTCGCCTGCTGCCGACGCTGGAGGCGCTCGGCGCCGAGCATGTCCGCCTCGACATTGGCCGCAAGTCGCCATTGGTCCTGCGACACGTGCCGGCCCTGCGCAGGCTGTTCCGGGCCGTCGGCGCGGACATCGTGCATGCGCGTTCGCGCCTGCCGGCCTGGCTCGGACGGATGGCCCTGCGCGGGATGCCCGCCGCTGCACGGCCGCGTTTCGCGACCACCGTGCATGGCCTGAACTCGCCATCGCGCTACAGCGCGATCATGGCGCGCGGCGAGCGCGTGGTCTGCGTTTCCAAGAGCGTGCGCGCGCACGTGCTGCGCCATTACCCGGCCACCGATCCGCGATGCCTGCGGGTGATCCCGCGCGGCATCGATCCCGCCGCGTTCCCGCGCGTGGCGGGGCGCGATGCGGCGGCGCGCGCCAGCGTGGCGGAC
>JAFLEC010000026.1:0-1907 GCA_017302095.1 Lysobacterales bacterium
GGTACGCCGCTGGCCGACTACCTCGGCCTGCCGGATGCGAGCATCGAACTGAAGCTCACCCCGAACCGCGCGGATTGCTTCGGCGTGCGCGGCATCGCCTTCGACGTCGCCGCCGCGCTGGGCAGCTCGGTCGAGCCGCTGGACGCCGCGCCGGTCGCCGCCGCGAGCGAGGCCACGATGGCGATCGCGTTGCAGGCCGGGGAGGCCGCGCCGCGTTTCGTCGGCCGCGTGATCGAAGGCGTCGATGCGACGGTGGCGACGCCGGCATGGATGGCCGAACGCCTGCGCCGCAGCGGCGTGCGCCCGCTCAGCTTCCTGGTCGACGTCACCCAGTACGTGATGCTCGAACTCGGGCAGCCGATGCATGCCTACGACCGCGACCTGCTGGTCGGGCCGATCGGCGTGCGCCTGGCGCGCGACGGCGAGGCGCTGGCGCTGCTCAATGGCAGCACCGCGACACTGGACCCGCAGTTCCTCGCGATCACCGACGCCGACCGCGTGGTTGGCCTCGCCGGGATCATGGGCGGCGCCGACACCAAGGTGACCGAGGCCACCCGCAACGTGTTCCTGGAGGCCGCGCATTTCGCCCCGGCGGCGATCATCGGCCGCAGCCGCAAGCTGGGCCTGCATACCGATGCCGGCCATCGCTTCGAGCGCGGCGTCGATCCGGAGTTGCCGCGGATCGCGGTCGAGCGCGCCACCCGCCTGATCCTGGACATCGCCGGCGGCACGCCTGGGCCGGTGTCCGAGGCGGTGCTGCCCGACGCCCTGCCGCTCCCCACCACGATCGTCCTGCGCCGCGAGCGTCTCGCGCGCGTGCTCGGCGTGCGCGTCGCCGATGCCGAGGTCGAGCGCATCCTGCACGCGCTGGGTCTCGGCGTCGAGGTCGATGCCGACGGCTGGCGGGTGACCGCGCCGACCCGTCGCTTCGACCTGGCGGTCGAGGAAGATCTCATCGAGGAAATCGCCCGCATCCACGGCTACGACGCGATCCCGACCTCGTTGCCCGGTGGCGCCACCCGGCTGGTCGCAGCCAGCGAAACGCGCGTGCCGGAGCACGACCTGCGCGCGCAGCTGGTGGCACGCGACTTCCTGGAAGCGATCAACTACGCCTTCGTGGACGCCGCGTGGCTCGAGGCGTGGGCGATGGGCGAGGGTGGCCTGCCGTTGGCCAATCCGTTGAGCGCCGAGCTCGGGGTCATGCGCCCGTCGCTGTTGCCTGGGCTGGCCGCCGCGCTGGCCCGCAACGCTGCGCGCCAGCAGGCGCGCGTGCGCCTGTTCGAGATCGGCAAGACCTTCGCCGCGGGTGCCGAGGGGCCGGTCGAGACCGCGCGCATCGCCGCCGTGGCCTGTGGCGATGCCGCTGCCGAGCAATGGGGCGTGGCATCGCGCGCCGCCGATTTCCACGACCTCAAGGGCGACCTCGAATCGCTGGCGGCGCTGGCCGGGGCGACGCTCGACTTCCGGCCGTCCGCGCCGCCGCATGCGCATCCGGGCCGTTCCGCCGACGTGCTGCGCGACGGCGTGCGGATCGGCTGGATCGGCCAGTTGCATCCGCGCCTGCAGCAGTCGCTGGGGATCGATGCCGACGCGTACGCTTTCGAAATCGAGCTCGGGCCACTGCTCGGGCGCGCGCTGCCGCGCGCCACCGGCCTGTCGCGCTTCCCGTCCGTCCGCCGCGACCTCGCGTTCGTCGTCCCGGATGCGGTGTCGTGGGCGGCGCTGGAAGCGGGCGTGCGCGGTGCCGCGGGCGCGTCGCTGCGCGAGGTGCGACTGTTCGACCGCTACGTCGGCAAGGGCGTG
This sequence comes from Lysobacterales bacterium, assembly GCA_017302095.1. GTDB lineage: Bacteria > Pseudomonadota > Gammaproteobacteria > Xanthomonadales > Xanthomonadaceae > Thermomonas. The sequence continues at coordinate 1,804 of JAFLEC010000026.1, forward strand.
GAAACCGGTTTCAAGAGTCTCGCCATGGCCTTGATTTTGCAGGACGATTCGCGCACGCTCACCGACCGCGACGTGGATGCGGTGGTGGCCTCGGTGGTCGCCGC
>JAFLEC010000026.1:1917-16612 GCA_017302095.1 Lysobacterales bacterium
CCGCCCTCGAGCAGGACCACGGCGCGGCCATCCGGCGCTGACAGGGGACAGCAATGGCATTGACCAAGGCGGAAATGGCCGAGCGTCTTTACGAAGACGTGGGATTGAACAAGCGCGAGGCGAAGGAATTCGTCGACGCGTTCTTCGACGCCCTGCGCGAGGCGCTCGAGGCCGGCCGCCAGGTGAAGCTGTCCGGCTTCGGCAACTTCGACCTGCGCCGCAAGAACCAGCGCCCCGGCCGCAATCCCAAGACCGGCGTCGAGATCCCGATCTCCGCGCGGACCGTGGTGACCTTCCGCCCGGGCCAGAAGCTGAAGGAGCGCGTCGAGGCGTACAGCGGCGCAAGCGCGGGAGCCGCCCATGCTTGATCCGGGCAGCAACCGCGAACTGCCGCCGATCCCGGCCAAGCGCTATTTCACGATCGGCGAGGTCAGCGAGCTGTGCGACGTCAAGCCGCACGTGCTGCGCTACTGGGAGACCGAATTCCCCAGCCTCGAGCCGGCCAAGCGCCGCGGCAACCGTCGCTACTACCAGCGCCACGACGTGCTGATGGTGCGCCAGATCCGCAGCCTGCTGTACGAACAGGGCTACACCATCGGCGGCGCGCGGTTGCGACTGGAAGGCGAGGGCGCGAAGCAGGAATCGGCGCTCAGCCACCAGATCGCGAAGCAGGTGCGCATGGAGCTCGAGGAAGTCCTGCACCTGCTGCGCCGCTGAGCCGGTATAATCGTCCGACCGGGGTATAGCGCAGCCTGGTAGCGCACTTGTCTGGGGGACAAGTGGTCGTCGGTTCAAATCCGGCTACCCCGACCAAATCCGCAACGCATGACGCCCGGCTCGCCCGGGCGTTTCGCGTTCTGCAGCATGCGGTTCATCCCGTGGTCGAACTCCGGCGCCATCCGCCGGTCAGACTGCGCCAACCACCATCGGGCAAGGAGCGAGCGATGCGGATGACCACCCTGGCAGCCACCTTGTGCTTGGCGCTTGCGCTGCCCGCGCAGGCGCAGCAGGCCGCACCGGTGCCGCCAGCCGTGACGGCGCCTGCTGCACCGTCCGGGCAGACGCCCGCCGTGCCGGCGGACGACGGCCTCCGCACCGAGGCCACCGTGGTCGTCACCGGCGAGCAGCCGGGGCCGGGCCTGTGGCTGGTGCGCAATGGCAACCACGAGCTGTACATCCTCGGCACGATCACGCCCCTGCCGACGAGGATGCAGTGGCAGACCAGGCAGCTCGACGAGGTCATCGCCAACGCGCAGGAAGTGATCCATGCGCCTTCGCTGGCGGTCAATTCCGACATCGGCAAGTTCCGCGCGCTGATGCTGCTGCCGTCGCTGGTGGGGGTGAAGAACAACCCGGACGGCAAGCGCCTCGACGCCGTGCTGCCGCCGGCGACCTACGTGCGCTGGAGCGCGTTCCGCGACCGCTTCCTCGACCGCGACGCCGACAAACTGCGGCCGATGTTCGCGGCCGACGCACTGTGGAAGGCGGCGATCAAGCGCAGCGGATTGAGCAACGACGACGTCGCCAAGCCCGCGGTCGCGGCGGCGGTCGAGCGCCACCATCCCAATGTCACGGTGGTCAAGGAGACGATCACGGTGAAGGACCCGAAGGCCGCGATCAAGCAGTTCAAGGCCGCCGAGATCGAGGACATGGTGTGCCTGGAGGGCACCCTGGACCGGCTCGGGCAGGACATGGAGGTCCTGCGCCAGCGTGCCAATGCGTGGGCCCAGGGCGATGTCGCGGCGATCCGCGCGATGCCGTTGAACGACCAGTACCAGGCGTGCATGGACGCGGTCACCGGCAGCGGCATCGGGCGCTCGCTTGGCATGGCCGACGCGATGCAGCGCCTGCAGTCGGCATGGATGGCGAAGGCGGACGCCGCGCTGTCGACCAACGCCACCACGTTCGCAGTGTTGCCGATGCGCGAGATGCTGGCGCCCGGCGGCTACCTGGATCGGCTCAAGGCCAAGGGCTACACGGTGATCGCGCCGGACGAGTAAGTCGGCGCGCAGGCGTCAGGCACTGCGTACCGCGCTCGCCGGCTGCGCCAGCTGCGGCCAACGCGTGAGGATCGCGGCGCGGATGCCGTCGGCATCGAGGCCGGCTTCCGCGAGCAGCTGTTCGCGGCTGGCGTGGTGTTGGAAGGCATCCGGCAGGCCCAGGTGCAGGATCGGCATCGCGATGCCTTCGGCCGCCAGCAATTCGGCGACGCCGCTGCCGGCGCCACCCGCGACGACGTTGTCTTCGAGGGTCACGAAGCCGGCGTGTGCCTGCGCGAGATCGAGCAACAGTGCGCGGTCGAGCGGACGCACGAAGCGCATGTTGACCACGGTCAGCCCGAGCTCCGCCGCGACCTTCTCCGCCGCCGGCACGATCGCGCCGAACGCGAGCAGGGCAAGCGTGGCGCCATTGCGGCGCAGCTGCGCCTTGCCGATCGGCAGGGTATCGAGGTCCGGCTGCACGGCGATGCCGGGGCCGGTGCCGCGCGGATAACGCACCGCTGCCGGCCCTGCATGGCGATAGCCGGTGCTGAGCATCTTGCGGCACTCATCCTCGTCGGCCGGCGCCATCACCACCATGTTCGGCACGCAGCGCAGGAAGCTGAGGTCGAGGTTGCCCGCATGGGTGGCCCCATCCGGCCCGACCACGCCGCCGCGGTCGATCGCGAACAGCACGTCGAGGTCCTGCAGGGCGACGTCGTGGACCAACTGGTCGTACGCGCGCTGCAGGAAGGTCGAGTAGATCGCCACGACCGGCTTGGCCCCCTCGCAGGCCATGCCGGCGGCCAGGGTGACCGCATGCTGCTCGGCGATGGCGACGTCGAAGTAGCGATTAGGGTATTCCTGACTGAAGCGGACCAGGCCGGAGCCCTCGCGCATCGCCGGGGTGATCCCGAGCAACTTCTCGTCGGCCGCGGCCATGTCGCACAGCCAGTCGCCGAAGACGTCGGTGTAGGTGGACTTCTTCGCGCCGGCCTTGCCGACCACGCCCACCGACGGATCGAACGGACCGACCGCGTGGTAACCGATCTGGTCGCCTTCGGCGAGTTCGTAGCCCTTGCCCTTGGTGGTGATCACGTGCAGCAGCTGCGGGCCCTTCAGGGTCTTCAGGGTCTTCAGCACGCCGAGCAGCGCGTCCACGTCGTGGCCGTCGATCGGGCCGGTGTAGTGGAAGCCCATTTCCTCGAACAGGGTGGAGGGCACGAACATGCCCTTCCAGTGTTCCTCCCAGCGACGCACGAAGCGCGCGGTCGGCTTGTTCTTGTCGCCCAGCAGCTTCTTGCCGCCTTCGCGCAGCGCGTTCAGCGTCTTGCTGCCGGTCATCCGCCCGAGCATCTTGGTCAGGCCACCGACCGCTTCGCTGATCGACATCCGGTTGTCGTTGAGGATGACCAGCAGGTCGGGTTCGTCGTCCATGCCGCCGGCGTGGCCGAGCGCCTCGTAGGCCATGCCGGCGGTCATCGCGCCGTCGCCGATCACCGCCACCACGCGCCGGTCGTTGCCGGCCTTGGCATTGGCGATGGCCATGCCCAGCGCGGCCGAGATCGAGGTCGAGGAATGGCCGACGCCGAAGGTGTCGTATTCGGATTCCTCGCGCTTCGGGAAGGGCGCAACGCCGTCCTGCTGCTTGACCGTGTGGATGCGGTCGCGACGGCCGGTCAGGATCTTGTGCGGGTAGCTCTGATGGCCGACGTCCCAGACGATGCGGTCGTCCGGGGTCGCGTAGAGGTAATGCAGGACCGTGGTCAGCTCCACTACGCCCAGGCCGGCGCCGAAATGCCCGCCGGACTTGCCCACCGACTCGATCAGGTAGCCGCGCAGCTCGTCGGCGAACGCGCGCAGGTCGGTTTCCGGGAGCTTGCGCAGGTCGGCCGGGTGGTCGACCTGGGACAGCAGGGGGTAGCGGACGGCATCGATCATCCGCCTATTGTCCCCCCGGCCGCGGCATGGGGCAATGAAGGCGGGGGGCTTCCTGAACGCAGAAGGCCCGGCGGGGCCGGGCCTTCTGGGCGGGGATCGCCGGGGTGCGCGGGGTTACCAGATCACCACGCGCTGGTCGTCGGCGCGGACCATCGCATCGCCGGCCTTGCAGCCGAAGGCGGTGGCGAATGCCGGCATGTTCGACGGCGCGCCGATCGCGCGGAAGTTCGCCGGGGCGTGCGGGTCGGTGTTCAGGCGCACCTTCAGCTCGTCCGGGGTGAAGCCGCGGCGCCACACCGTGGCCCAGTTCATGAAGAAGCGCTGGTTCTCGGTGTAGCCGTCGATCTTGTCCGCGCCGGTCTTGCCGGCATCGGCGAGCGCCTTCTGGTAGGCATCCCAGGCCACGTTCAGGCCACCGAGGTCGGCGATGTTCTCGCCGAGGGTCAGCTGGCCCTTCACGTGCAGCCCGTCGATCGCGACGTAGTCGTCGAACTGCTTGACCAGCTTGGCGGTGCGCGACTCGAAGCCGTCGCGGTCGGCCTTGGTCCACCAGTTGTTGAAGTTGCCGGTGGCGTCGAACTGGCTGCCCTGGTCGTCGTAGCCATGCAGCATCTCGTGGCCGATCACCGCGCCGATGCCGCCGTAGTTGAGCGCCGGGTCGGCCTTGGCGTCGAAGAACGGCGGCTGCAGGATCGCCGCCGGGAACACGATCTCGTTCATCAGCGGGTTGTAGTACGCGTTCACCGTCTGCGGCGACATGCCCCACTCGCTGCGGTCGACCGGCTTGCCGATCTTCGCCATCTCGTAGGCATGGTTGAACTTCGCCGCGGCCAGCACGTTCTGCACGTAGTCGTCGCGCTGAGTGGCCAGGCCATCCCAGCTGCGCCACTTGTCCGGGTAGCCGATCTTCGGGGTGAAGCTGGCCCACTTCTCCATGGCCTTGGCCTTGGTCTCGGGGCTCATCCACTCCAGCGTCTCGATCCGCGCCTTGAGCGCCTGGCTCAGGTTGCCGACCAGCGTTTCCATCGCGGCCTTGGATTCGGCCGGGAAGTACTGCTTCACGTACAGCTGGCCGAGCGCCTCGCCGGCGGTGTTCTCGACGGTGTCCATGACCCGCTTCCAGCGCGGCTTCTGGTCCTTCTGGCCACGCACGGTGCGGGCGTAGAAGTCGAAGCGCTCGTCGTTGAACTTGTCGGCGAGGTAGGGCGCCATGCCGTCGATCGCATTGATCCGCAGGTAGGCCTGCCACTGCGCCACCGGGACGTCGGCCAGCATCTTGTCGAACTCGGCGAAGAACGCGGGCTGCGACAGCGAGAAGCCCTCGGCCTGCACGCCGTTGGCCTTGAAGAACTCGGACCACTTGAAGTTCGGGCTGGCCTTGTCGGCGTCGGCCACGCTCACGTAGTGGTACTGGTTCTCGGGATTGCGCAGGTCGATCGGCGACAGCGAGGCCTTGGCGAGGCGGGTCTCGAACGCCAGCACGTCGGCGGCCTGCGCGTCGGCATCGGCGGCGGCGACGCCGGCATTCTGCAGCTGCTTCGAGACGTGCTTGACGAAGGCCTCGCGGATCGCCTTGTACTTGCCGTCCGGGCCGTCCTCCAGGTAGTAGGCCTTCTCCGGCAGCGACAGTCCGCCCTGGAAGGCGTAGCCGATCTTCTGGCTGGAATTCTTGAAGTCCGCCTCGGGGCCGAACGAGAACACTTCGCCGCGGCCGGCGGCGAATTCGTCGCGGAGGTACTGGGCGATGTCGGCCGGGGTCTTCAGTGCCGCGATGCGGTCCAGCATCGGCTGCACCGGGGCGATGCCGGCGGCTTCGATCTTCGCGGTGTCCATGCCGCTGGCGTAGAGGTCGCCGACCAGCTTCTCGATGCCGGTCGCGGCGGTGTTCGCGGCGGCGGCCTCGGCGATGCCCTTGCTGGCCGCGACCGAGCGCTCGTCGAGCATCTCGAAGCTGCCCCAGCTGGTCTTGTCGCTGGGCACCGGGTTCGCCGCCAGCCACTTGCTGTTCACGAAGTCGGCGAGGTTGTCGCAGGCGTTCTTGCTGGTGTCGAGGTCGGCGACGTTGAAGCCGGCCAGCGGCGGCAACTCAGCCGTGGCCTGCGCCGGCTTGGCGGCATCGGCGGCGGGGTCGGCCGGCTTCTGGCAGGCGGCCAGCGCGGCGGTGATCGACAGGGACAGCAACAGGATCTTCGGGGTTTTCACGGACAGCGACTCCGGCGGGCGGATGGAAGACGCCGGGGCCCGTGCGGGCCCCGGATGCGCGCGGGAGTGTAGTCGCCCGCCCGGTTGGATGCTGGTGCCGGAGGTCATGCGCCGCCGGGGGGGGGCAGGGTCAGGGCGTGAAGCGCGGGTCGCTGAGTTTCATCTCGGTGAGCGGCCCGTAGGCACGCAACGACGCGCGGATCTTCGCGGCATCGCCGATCGCCACGATCGCCAGGTCGCCGCTTTGCGGAAACACGGCCGTCGCCGCTGACACCTCGGCCGGGGTAGCCGCCGCGACCTTGCCCAGGTAGCCATCCACCGACTCGCGACCCTCGCCGTACAGCGCCAGGTCGACCAGCTGCGCGGCCAGTTGCGGCGCGGTTTCCAGGTCCGGCGCGAACTGGCCGGCGATGTAGTGCCGCGCCGATTGCAGGGTCGCGGCATCGAGGCCATCGCGGTGCAGGCGATCGAGGGTGGCGATCGCCAGGTCCATCGCCTGCCTGGTGGTATCGGTCTTGGTGAAGCTGGTGATCGCCACCATGCCCGGTTGGCGTGGGCGCTGGACCTGCGAACTGGCGCCGTAGGTGAGGCCCGACTTGATCCGCAGCTCGGTGTTGATCATCGAGGTGAAGCGCCCGCCGAACGCGGTCTGCACCAGGTCCTGCGCAGCCTCCGCCGGATCGCCGCGGCGACTGCCGACATTGGCCATGGCGAAGTAGGTCTGGGTGGCGCCGGGCTTGTCGACCAGCAGCACGCGCCGGCCTTGCTCCCTGGCCTTGGCAGTGGCCTGCGGCAGCGCGCCGGCGGCCTTGCTCCAGCCGCCGAACGCCTCGCGCACTTGGCGGGTCACCACTGCCGGGTCGAAGTCGCCGGCGATCGCGATGATCAGCCGGTCGCCGCCCATCTGGTCGCGGCGGAACGCCTTGAGGTCGTCCAGGGTGATCGCGGCCAGGCTGGTTTCGTCGCCGCCGGTCGGGCGTCCGTAGGGATGCCCGCGGAACAGCCAGCCGCTGGCGTACAGGCCGATGAGCTGGCGCGGGTCGGAGTCCTTGGCGTTGGCCAGGCCGTCGATCGCGCGCTTGCGCAGCTTGTTGAACTCGGCCTGCTGCAGGGTCGGGCGCAGCAGTGCATCGGCCAGCAGGGACAGCATCAGCCCGCTGTCCTTGGACAGGAACTGGGCATTGGCGACGATGGCTTCGCGCGAGCTGCCGAACGACAGGCTGCCGCCGGCGCCATCCACCGCCTGCGCGAATGCCAGCGCGTCGCGGCCGCCGGCGCCCTTCGACAGCATGTCGCCGAGCAGGTCGGCGGTGCCTTCCTTGCCCGTCGGGTCGGCGAGCGCGCCGCCGCGGACCGCCACCGATGCCGCAACCAGCGGCACGTCGTTGCGCGGCATCAGCAGCAGGGTGGCGCCGTTGCCCAACGTGACGGACTGGAACTCGGGCAACTTGATCTCGGCAGCCTGCACGGCGTTCAACGCGAACACGGCGACCAGCGCGATGGAAACCTTGCGGACGAAACTCATTTCGCGGCCTCCTGGTGGGTGGCAGTGGTCGCGGCGGCGACGGGCTTCAGCAGGCCGGTGGTGCGGTTCTGCACGCGCAGGATCTTGCGCGCCAATGCCTGTACGTCGGCGGCGGTGACCGCCTCGAAGGCCGTCGGCTCGTTGAAGGCCTTGCGGTAGTCGCCCTCGAACACCTCGGCGGTGCCGAGTGCGCGTGCCTTTCCGTTGATCGTGGCCATGCCGCGCCAGAACGCGGACAGCTTCAGGTTTCGCGCCTTCTCCAGCTCGGCGGCGGTCACGCCGTCGCGGGCGATCTTCGCCAGTTCGTCGTCCAGCAGAGTTTCCGCCTTCGCCATGTCGCCGCCCGGCGGCAACATCGCGTAGATCCACAGGAGGCCCGGGTCGAAGCCGGCTTCGGCGAACGCGCCCGCCTGCACCGCGGCCTGTTCGCGCTCCACCAGGCGCTGGGTCAGGCGCGAGGATTGGCCTTGCGACAGGATGGTGGCCAGCATTTCCAGCGTCGGGTGGTCCTTGCCGCCGGCGCCGATGCCGGTGTGGAAGGCATAGGCGACGATCGGCGATTGCGCGTCCGCGCGTTCCACGACGATCCGCCGCTCGCCCTGCTGCTCCGGCTCCACGGTGGTGACCGGCTTGGGCGCGGGCTGCTGTCGCAGCGGAGCGAGGTATTTGTCGGCCAGCGCGAACACCTGCGCCGGCTCGACGTCGCCGGTGATCACCAGCACCGCGTTGTTGGGTGCGTAGTAGGTCTTGAAGAACGTCTTCAGGTCGTCGATCTCCCAGCCCTCGATGTCGCTGGGCCAGCCGATCGTGGGGAACTGGTAGGGATGCGCGGTGAACGCGGTCGCCTGCATCTGCTCCATCAGCGTGCCGAAGTTGTCGTTGTCCACGCTGGAGCGGCGCTCGCTGTAGACCACGCCGCGCTCACTCTCGACCACCTTCGGGTCGAACGCGAGATTCGCCATGCGGTCGCCCTCCAGGTCGAAGATCGTCTCCAGGGCGCTGGTCGGGAACCAATCGGTGTAGATGGTCAGGTCGTTGCTGGTGCTCGCGTTGTTGCTGCCGCCTGCGGCCTCCATGATCCGGTCGAACTCGCCGGGTGCGCGCCGGCTGGTGCCGTTGAACATCATGTGTTCGAAGTAGTGCGCCAACCCGGTGATGCCCGGATATTCGTTGCGGCTGCCGACCTTGTAGAAGGTGTAGTAACTCGCGTTGGGGATGTCGTGGTCCGGCCAGACGACGATCTTCAGCCCGTTCGCCAGCGTCTTGCTGGCGACGGACTCGCTGCCGGGTACCTTGGAGGCGGACTGTGCCGCGTATGCGGACACCGTGGTGAGGCCGAGCGCCGCGGCGCAGGCCAGCGGCAACAGACTCGTCGTGAACAGGCGCATGGGGAACCCTCGATGGCGACAGCGCACCATGACGCACCCCGGGGGCTGCTGCCCCATGCCGTAAGTCGGGGTGGACGCGGAGCGGTCGGCCATGCCTGGGGCGACCCGCCCAGGGATGGATGGTCAGTGTTCGCGCGCGCGGGGACGCCAGAGCGGATCGCGGATCGCGACCGCGATCAACGCCAGGCTGCCGATCAGCAGCACGCTGTACTCCATGCCGTTGCGCCCGGCACCGACCACGAACCAGCCCTCGGCTAGGTGGATCAGGATGACGCCCATCGTGTAGACCGCGATGAACAGCAGTGCGAAAGGACGCACGCAGACGCCGATGGCGAGGCAAGCGGAGCCGATGATCTCGCCGATGGTGATCGACCAGGCGATGGCGTGCGGCAAGGGGATGCCCTGGCTGGCCAACCAGTCGCCGAAGGGTGGACTGCCGCCGTGCAGCAGGCGATACCAGCCGTGGATCCCGATCAGCATGGACACCAGCAAGCGGAAGGCAAGCGGCGTGGTTCGCGGGATGGCGCCGCGACTCATGGCGAGGATGCCGCCGGACGACGCTGGCGAGACTGCTCGGCATCCCAGGCGGCCAGTACCAGCAGCATGGCCAGGAGGGCCACGCTGTATTCGCTGCCGCCGGTGCCGTGCTCGCCGACGAACCATCCCAGATGCCGATGGATCAGATAGATGCCCACCGACACGATCACCGCGAGTCCGCTGGCCGCCCACCGCACGCCGCGGTTGAGCAGGAGCAAGGTGCCTGCGCCGAGTTCGTAGGCGGTGATCGCCAGGACCCAACGCTCGCCATGGGTGAAGCCATGCACGTGTTCCATCGCCCACGCGAACTGCGGAATGCTGCCGTAGACGAAGCGCATCGAGGCGTGCGCCATGAACAGCAGGGCGGTGACATAGCGCAGCAGGCGCATCGCATCCCCGAGCGGCCACCAGGGGTAGTCGCGGAGGAGTCGTGCCGGCTGGCCGAACAAAAAGCCGCGGGCCGTAGACCACCGGTCCCGCGGTACCAGGGGAGTGTTGCCGGGGATCATGCCGGCGTGGCGAGCGCGATGGCGACGGTCGTGCGATGCATCTGAGGTTCCCCGGATGCGGGACGTCTTGCCCGCGTCGGGGAGACGTTCGGCCCAGGATCACCATCGCCGCAAGCGTTCCGGGACGAACGACACGACCGTGACGGCGGTCGCATCGATGGCGTTGCCGGGGCAGGTGGGCCGGCGTAGCGTGGCGGGATGGAGTTGCCTGCCCCCCCGCCCTCGCCGACGTCCGCGCCCTGGAAATGGTGGATGGTCTGGCTTGCGACGGGCCTGGGCTGGACTGCCTATGGCCTGCTCTATGCCTACCAGGAAGCGGGCATGCTGGCGGAGGTGGGCAAGTCATACGATTGGACAGACTTGTTGCGCATCCGGTTGGTGGGGATGTGGGGCTGGATTCCGCTGACGGTCTCCTTGTTCTGGCTGTCGGCGCGCTTCACCATCCGGCGCAAGGGCGCGGCGGCGCAGGTCGCGTGGCTGATGGCAGGGGCCATCGCGATGGTCTTCCTGCGCGCGCTCTACATCTACGCGCTGGATCCTTGGGTCCACTGGTACGAATCGCCGCCGGATTTCTGGCGCGACGTGATGCCGACCAGCCTGCAGAACAACCTGCTGATCGCCTGGATCGTGATCGGTCTGGCGCATGCGTTCCTCTATTTCGATCGCGCGCACGCGCAGGAACGCCTGGCGACGGAGTTGCAGGCGCGACTGACGCAGGCGAGGCTCGACGCCATCTCGGCGCAACTCAACCCGCATTTCCTGTTCAACGCGCTCAACTCGATTGCCGAGATGGTCCACGTGGATGCCCGGCGCGCCGACGAGATGCTGGTGGCGCTGTCCGAGTTGTTGCGACGCAGCCTGGATCGTTCGCGGCGGCAATGGGTGTGCCTGAGCGAGGAGCTGGGCCTGGTCCGGCAATACCTGGTGATTGAGAAGGTGCGCCTGGGCGACCGCATGCAGGTGCACTGGCACGTCGCCGAGGAGTGCCTGGATGAACTGGTGCCGCCGCTGCTGCTGCAGCCCTTGGTCGAGAACGCGGTCGTGCACGCGATCGCCCGGCGCCTGCGGCCCGGCACCCTGCGGATCGGCGCCGGTTTCAACGGGTCCGCGATGTGGCTGGATGTCGAAGACGATGGCGCGGACGCCATCGCGGTCATCGAGGGCCACGGGATCGGCTTGGCCAATACCCGCGCGCGCCTCGAAGCCCTCTACGGCGGCGCGGCGTCACTCGAGGTGATTCCCACCCCGTCCGGCGGGACGCGGGTATCCCTGCAACTGCCGCGGGCCGCGGGCCGCCGCAGCGTTGCCGCAGACGGCCCGCCCGCGAGTCCAGCCCTCCAGGAGTTGTTCCAGCCATGACTGCCCTTCGCGTGGTGATCGCCGACGACGAACCCCTCGCACGGCTGCGCATGCGCCGCCTGTTGGGCGGGATCGCGGGCGTGACCGTGGTTGGCGAATGCGCCAGCGGCATCGAGGTGATGAAGTTGTTGCCGGACTGCGATTGCGACCTGCTGTTCCTCGACATCCAGATGCCCGGCGCGGACGGTTTCCAGGCGCTGGAGCACGTAGTCGAGCGCCCCCGGGCGGTGGTCTTCACCACCGCCTACGCCGAGCACGCGGTCCGCGCCTTCGAGGTGCAGGCGGTCGACTACCTGCTCAAGCCGGTTTCCGAGGAGCGCTTGCAGCGTGCGGTGGAGCGCGTGCAGCGGATGCTCAGCGGCGAGGCTGCGCCGATCGCGCCGCCCGCGTTCCCCCGGCGCCTCGCGCTGCCGATCGGGCGGCGCATGCAGATGGTCGAACTCGACGAGCTCGACTGCGTGCTGGCGCAGGCGAACTACGTCGAGTTGCGCGCGGGCACGCGCAGCTTCGTGTTGCGCGAGACCATCAGCGGCTTCCACGCCAAGCTCGATCCCTCCCGTTTCCTGCGCATCCATCGTTCGGCGATCGTGCGCGTCGATGCCATCCGGGAGGTCGAGCCGCTCGCCTCGGGCCGCTATCGCGTGACCCTGCATGGCGGGCAGCGGCTGGTGTCAGGCCGCAGCTACCGCGAACCCTTGCGTGCGGCGCTCGGGCTGGCGGGCGGCGATGCGGCAACCACGGAGCGGCTGCACGGCTGACCGGGGCCGGCTGCGTTACCCTGCGCGGGAATCCCCGCGGAGCGACGACGGATGCGCGTGCACTTCCATGGCGCGGCAGGACAGGTCACCGGTTCGATGCACCTGGTCGAGGCCGCGGGCAAGCGGATCCTGCTGGACTGCGGCCTGCAGCAGGGCAGCCAGGAGCTGGAGGCGGCGAACGCCGATCCGTTCCCGTTCGAGGCCGCCTCGATCGACGCGTTGGTCCTGAGCCACGCGCACATCGACCACGTCGGTCGCGTCCCCTTGCTCGTGCGTCGCGGGTTCCGGGGGGCGATCTGGACCCAGCGCGCCACCGCGGACCTGGTGCCGATCATGCTGATGGACGCCGCCTCGCTGGCCGAATCCGATGCGGAGCGGCAGAACCGCCGGCGCGGTGCGGGCGAGCCGCAGGTGGTGCCGCTGTACTCGCGCGACGACGTGCGCGACGCGCTCGAATTGCTGCAACCCCTGCCATACGACGCGCGCACGACCATCCTCGATGGCGTGGACATCGCCTTGCGCGATGCCGGCCACATCCTCGGCTCGGCCAGCGTCGAGCTCTGGGCCGACGGCCGCAAGCTGGTGTTCTCCGGCGACCTCGGTCCGCGCGGCACGCCGATCCTGCGCGACCCCACCCCGATCCGCGAGGCCGACCTGCTGCTGATGGAGTCGACCTACGGCGACCGCAACCACCGCGAGCGCAGCGCGACCATCCGCGAGCTCGGCGACATCCTCGACGCAGCCTGGCGCGACGGCGGCAACGTGCTGATCCCGGCGTTCGCGGTCGGCCGTTCGCAGGAACTGCTGTACTGGTTCGCGCGCCATTGGGACGACTGGAACCTCGCGCGCTGGCGCATCTTCCTCGACAGCCCGATGGCAGGGAAGGTGGTCAAGGTCTACGACCGCCACCACGAGCTGTTCGATGCCGAGGCCAAGGCCACCTGGCGCGGCACCCCGAACCCGTTCCGCCTGCCGAACCTGCACATCACCGAGACCGCCGACGAATCGATGGCGATCAACCGCATCGAACGCGGCGCGATCGTGATCGCCGGCAGCGGGATGGCGAACGGCGGGCGGATCCTGCACCACCTCAAGCACAACATCGGCCACCGCGGCACCCATGTCGTGTTCGTCGGCTACCAGTCGGTGGGGACGCTGGGGCGCAGGCTGGTCGATGGCGCCCGCTGGGTGCGCATCCATGGCCACGACCAGCGCGTCGGCGCCCGCATCCACACCGTCGGTGGCTTGTCCGCGCATGCCGACCAGCAGGGCCTGCTGGACTGGTTCGCCCACTTCGATCCGACGCCGCGCGTGGCGCTGGTGCACGGCGAGGACCAGGCGCGCGAGGCACTGGCCGGGGAGATCGGAGAACGCCATGGCGTGGCGGTCGAGCTCGCGCGGCCGGGCATGGCCATGCAGGTGTAAGGAGGACGCGATGAGTGGCGAACCCAAGACCCGCCCGACCAGGGCGTCGGTGCCCGAGTTCCTGGCACGGCAGCCCGAGGCGCGCCGCGCCGACTGCGAGGTCGTATCCGCGATGATGCAGGCGGCCACCGGCGAGCCGCCGGTGATGTGGGGCGATGCGATCGTCGGCTTCGGCCGCTACCTCGACTGCACCGGCCGCAACCGCTTCGAGTGGCCGATGATCGCGTTCTCGCCGCGCAAGCAGGACCTCGTGCTCTATCTCATGCCGGGGTTCGATGGCATGGCCGGCTTGTTGGCGACGCTGGGCAGGCACAAGACCGGCCGGAGTTGCCTGTACCTGAAGCGGCTCGCGGACGTCGATGCTGGCGTGCTGCGCGAGGTCATCGAGGGATCGGTGCGCGCGATGGCGCCGAGACGCATCCTTGGCTGAAGGCTCATGGCGCGCGTAGCGCCATCCATTCCCAGGCTGCGACCGCCACCAGGATCACACTGGTCGACACGCCCAGCGCAAGCGCGGACAGTGCGTGGCCGAATCCGAATGGCGCCAGCGCAAGCAAGGCCGCGATGCCGGCGAGATGCGACAGGGGTGGCAGCTTGCGAAGGTTGGTGGACCACTTGAACGCCGCGTTGCCGAGCAGGTAGACGAACGGCCCGCCGAGGATCACCCACAGGCCGGCATTGCTGGCATGGTCTGGATGGGCGAGCACCAGCTCGTCGGCCACGGCGCACAGGACGATGCCGGCCACGATCGGCAGGTGCAGGTAGGTGTAGGCGAGGCGCGCGACGCGTCCTCGGTCTTCGGCCGCCTCGAAATGATGGGCCGCGCGCACCAGCCCGCTGTCGAAGTAGAGCCACCACATCGCCACGCTGCCGAGGAATGCCGAGGCGAAGGCCGAGGCTTGTGCCGCTCCCCAGGCCAGCCCGGCGAAGGTGGCCCCGGTGACGAGCAGCGATTCGCCGAGCGCGATGATCACGAACAGTCCGCAGCGCTCCGCCATGTGGTGCGGATCGACGTTCCAGTCGCGGGTCGAGGAGGCCCCGAAGCCCGGGATCCGGAACCTGGCCGATGGCC
>JAFLEC010000260.1 GCA_017302095.1 Lysobacterales bacterium
TTCCTGCGCGAGCAGGTGTGCAAGTACATGTGCCCCTATGCGCGCTTCCAGAGCGCGATGTTCGACCGCAACACCCTGCTGATCGCCTACGACCCGATGCGCGGCGAGCCGCGCGGCCCGCGCAAGAAGTCCGCGCTGTCCAGCGTGCTTGAGCGCGCGCGCGGCCTGCTGCCCAAGGCGACCGCCGAGGACTACGTGGTGCGCGCAGCGTTCAACCCGACCGCCGCCGACACCCGCAGCGGCGCCCACGGCACGATCACCTTCGACCGCAACGCGAACCACGAGCCGCTGCCGAAGTTCGAGCCGGAGCAGCTCGGCGACTGCATCGACTGCACCATCTGCGTGCAGGTCTGCCCGACCGGCATCGACATCCGCAACGGCCTGCAGTACGAGTGCATCGCCTGCGGCGCCTGCATCGACGCCTGCGATTCGGTCATGGAGAAGATGGGCTACCCGAAGGGCCTGATCCGCTACGACACCCAGAACGGCATCGACGGCAAGCCGACCCGCGTGTTGCGCCCGCGCATCTTCGTGTACGGGGCCCTGCTGATGGTGCTGATCGCCGGTTGGACTTGGGGCGTGACCACCCGCAGCCCGCTGATCGTCGAGGTCCTGCGCGACCGCAACGCGCTGTACCGCGAAACCGCGCAAGGCGTGGAGAACAGCTATTCGCTCAAGCTGGTGAACAAGACCGACGCCGAGGCGCGCTACCGCATCGTGCTGGAGACGGCGCCTGCCGGCGCCGGCCTCAGCCGCATCCCGGCGGAAATCGTGCTGGAGCCGCAGAAGGTGCTGACCCTGCCAGTCACCGTGACCGCGCCGGCGGGCACGCGCGGGCGCGCTCCGCTGAAGTTCACGGTGGAATCCGGCGACGGGCGTGTGCGAAAGTCCGTGGACAGCAGCTTCTTCGGGCCGATTTGATGGAAAACCGCACATCCCACTGGCGCAACCCGGTGGTCTGGTTGCTGGTCCTGCTGCCGCTCGCAGCCGTCGTTGCCGGCATCGGCATGGTCGTGGTAGCCAGCCGCAGCAGCGGCAGCAACGATGTGGTGACCGACCGCGTGTCGCGCACCGGGCAGATCCAGCAGGCGGCGACCGGGCCGGACGAGGTGGCGCTGGCCCACGGCCTGTCGCTGGTCCTGCGCAGCGAGGACGGCGTGGTCGAGGCTTATCCCGCCACTGGCGACTTCGACCGCGCCGCGACCCTGCAGGTGCTGTTCGAGCATCCGTCGGATTCCAGCCTCGACATGACCGTGTCGCTGGCACCCACGCCGACCGGCTGGCGCGCGGAGGCGGTGGTGCCGGCAGGCCATCACTGGAACCTGAGTGTGGCGGACGCGACCGGGACATGGCGGCTCAAGGGTCGCTTGGACAAGGCCGGACACGCCACCCGGCTGGCACCGGCGCTGCGCACGGAGCCCTGAGATGACCGAGGCCGCGGCCGCGAGCCGGCCCGGCGCCCGCAACGGACACGGGGCGCCGGCGCTCGCCAAGGACGCGTGCTTCCACTGCGGCGAAGCGTTGCCCGCCGAACCCGTGCTGGCCGTCGTCGGCGGTGCGCGGCATCCATTCTGCTGTTCGGGATGCGCCGCGGCCAGCGCCTGGATCCAGGATGCCGGGCTGTCGGACTACTACACCCTGCGCACCGCCAACGGCGCCAGGGTCGACCTCGATCCAGCCGCGCTGGAAGTCTGGGACGCGCCCTCGGTGCAGGCCGAACACGTGCGCGAGGTCGAGGGCGGTTGCGAAATCACCCTGATCGCGGACGGCATGCACTGCGCCGCCTGCGCATGGCTGATCGACAACGCGCTGGCGCGCGAGCCCGGCGTGCGCGAAGCCACCGCCAACGCGATGACCGGGCGCCTGCGCCTGGTCTGGGATCCGGCGGCCACCCGCCTGTCGCAACCGCTGCAGCGGTTGCGCGCGCTCGGCTACACCCCCTGCCTCGCCACCGGCGCGGCTCGCGAACAGGCGAAGCGGCGCGAGCGCAACCGCGACCTGATCCGCATCGGCATCGCCGGGCTGGGCACGATGCAGGCGATGATGTTCGCCGAGGCGCTGTACCTGGACACCGGCAACACGATGTCCGCGCCGATGCGCGACTTCCTGCGCTGGATCACCTTCCTGGTCTCGACCCCGGTGGTGTTCTACGCCGGCTGGACCTTCCTGTCGGGGGCCTGGCGCGAGTTGCGGCTACGCCGCCCCGGGATGGACACCCTGGTTGCCACCTCCACCCTGCTGGCGTACTTCGCCAGCGTCTGGGAAACCATCAACGGTGGGCCGCACGTCTGGTACGACGCCGCGGTGATGTTCGTGTTCCTGCTACTGGCGGCGCGCTTGCTCGAGCAGCGCGCGCGTCGCGTCGCGAACGCGCAAGTGGATGCCTTGGCGCGGGCGCGCCCGGTGTTCGCCACCCGCGAGGCCGCCGACGGCAGCCACGAAGCGATCCCGCTGGCCGCCCTGGAAGCGGGCGATATCGCCCGCATCGCCGCCGGCGACACCGTGCCCGCCGACGGCGAATTGCTGGACGCGCCGGCGTTGCTCGAGGAAGCCCTGCTCACCGGCGAGTCGCGGCCGGTCGAGCGGCAACCGGGCGAGATCGTGCTGGCCGGCAGCATCGCCCACCAGCGCCCGCTGCGCATGCGGGTCACCGCGACCGGGACCGGCACCCGCCTGTCGCACCTGATCCGCCTCGTCGAGGACGCGCAGGCGCACCGACCGCCGCTGGCGCGGATGGCAGACCGGATTGCCGCGTGGTTCGTGGTCGGCATGCTGCTCGCAGCTGTCGCGGTGTACGTCGCATGGCGCCTGCACGATCCCTCGCGCGCGTTCGAGGTCGCGCTCGCCCTGTTGGTGATCAGCTGCCCGTGCGCGCTCTCGCTGGCGGTGCCCGCCGCACTGGCCGCCGCGC
>JAFLEC010000261.1 GCA_017302095.1 Lysobacterales bacterium
TGCCGATGCGCGCGCTGTTCCGCGCGCTCGCCGGCACCGTGGCCAGCTACCGCGACGGCGACTTCAGCTTCGGCATCACCTGGGACAAGGCCAGCGACCTGGTCGAGCTGGTCGATGCGCACAACGCATTGGGCACCGCCCTGCGCGAACAGCGCCTCGCACTGGTGCAACGCGAGTTGCTGCTCGACACCATGGTCCAGAACACGCCGGTGGCGATGGTGCTGGTCGATGCCGCGCGCCGGGTGGTGCTGGGCAACCTGGCCGCGCGGCGCATGCTGGGCGACGGCCGGCGGCTCGAAGGCCGCGCGTTCGACGAGCTGCTGTCCACCGCCGATCCGGCGGTGCGCGAGGCCTTCGCGCGCGGCGGCGACGGCATGTTCACGGTCGGCGACGCCGACGACGAGGACATCTACCACCTGTCGCGCCGGCAGTTCCGGCTCAACGGCCGCGTCCACGAACTCGTGCTCCTGCGCCAGCTCACCGCCGAGCTGCGTCGCCAGGAAGTGCAGACCTGGAAGAAGGTGATCCGGGTGATCAGCCACGAGCTCAACAACTCGCTGGCGCCGATCGCCTCGCTGGCGCATTCCAGCGCAGAGCTGCTGCGCCGCGGCCAGCCCGAGCGCCTGCCGGAAGCGCTGGCCACCATCGAGGACCGCGCCCGCCACCTCGAAGGCTTCATCCGCGACTACGCGCGCTTCGCCAAGCTGCCGGCGCCACGTACCGCGCCGGTGCCGTGGCGGCGCTTCGCGGACCAGCTGGCGACGCAGGTCGGCTTCACCTTGGACCTGCAGCCCAGCGACGGCATCGGCCGGTTCGATGCGGCCCAGTTGGAACAGGCACTGCTCAACCTGCTCAAGAACGCGCACGAGTCGGGCTCCCCGCCTGGAGACGTGAGGCTGTCGATCCGGCGCACGCCCGAGGACTGGCGCGTCGAGGTGCTCGACCGCGGCAGCGGCATGAACGACGCCGTGCTGGCGAACGCGCTGCTGCCCTTCTATTCGACCAAGCGCAACGGCACCGGCCTCGGCCTGGCGCTGGCCCGCGAGATCGCCGAGGCGCACGGCGGGCGGATCGCCCTGCTCAACCGGCAGGACGGCGGCCTGTGCGTGTCGATGATGTTGCCGGCGTAGCGCCGCGGCATTCCGCCCCGCGAACAGGCTGCAGTCGATCAGTCCCGTTGGGACCGGGCGACCGCAGGCATTCGAGGCATGCGAGGAATACGAAACCAGGCTAGTGGCGCGCCCTGACCGTCGCGATCATCCTGGCGACCGTTTCCAGCACCAGGTCGGGCGCGTCCTGCATCACCTTGTGCCCGCTCCCGACCGCCAGTACCGACATGCGCGAAGGACTCTTCGCCACAAAGGCTTGGTGCGCCGACTTCCACGCCGCGATGGCTTCGGGCGTCTTCTCGTTGGAGCGCTCGGCGACGACGTCCGTGATCGGAAGATCGACCGGAATGGATTCCCGATCCAAGGCCTCCACTGTTTGCGGGGTTGCCTCCATCAGCGGGATCATCGCCTGCGCCAACTTGGGCGCTTTCTCCCTCACTTCCGCGTACTGGGGACGGTAATCCGCAAGCAATGCGGCGATGCGTTCTGGCGTGTAGAAGCCGGGGACGATGGTATCCAGCAGCACGATGCCCGCGATGCGCTCATCGCGTGCCGAGGCCAGCAGGCCGATCACGCCACCATAGGAATGCCCGACGAACACGATCGGCCCCTGCACCCGGCATTGGTCCAGCGCGGAGCGCAGCGCTCCGACTTCGCGCCCTATGCTGTACGCCGACGGATCGACGTCGCTACGGCCCAGTCCGGCGCGATCGTAAACGAATGTCCTCACCCCGAGCGCGCGCACCCGCGGCGCGAGGTCGGACCATGCCGTCGAGTCGTTGCCGCCGCCGGCTTCGAAGACCACGGTCAGCGACCCGCTGCCTTCCAGGTCAACCCATAGCGCATGTCCATTGACCTGCAGCGAGGCGGCCTTGCAGTCGGGTGGCGCGCGCTGCGCGGATGCGGCATGCCCGGGATGGACCGCACCACCCACGCACGCGGACAGCAGCACACTTCCGAAAAGTACGATGGCTGCACGCATGACAGCGCTTCCTTGGAGGATGCCGACCATCCTTGGCTACGCACTCCACGTCGGCGAGTGTCGGAAGATCCCATGACTTCCGGCGAAGCGAAGCACGCCGTCACACGGATGCGGATCGTGGGTGCCTTGCGGCAGGGTTACTTCGGCTGCTTCACCGGCCGCTGCCAGCCATCCAGCGTGACCTGCCTGGCGCGCGCCACGGTCAGCTTGCCGGCCGGGGCGTCCTTGCCGATGGTGGAGCCGGCGCCGATGGTCGCGCCCTCGCCGATCGCCACCGGCGCCACCAGCGCGCTGTTGGAGCCGATGAAGGCGCCATCACCGATGGTGGTGGTGGACTTGTTGGCGCCGTCGTAGTTGCAGGTGATGGTGCCGGCGCCGATGTTCACGCCAGCGCCGATCACGGCATCGCCGAGGTAGGTCAGGTGGTTGGCCTTGCTGCCGACGCCGACCTTGGCGTTCTTGGCCTCGACGAAGTTGCCGATGTGGGCGCCGTCGGCCAGCACGGTACCGGGCCGCAGGCGCGCGTAGGGCCCGACGTGCACCGCGCCTTCGCAGCGGGCGCCATCGATGTCGCAGTGTGCGCGCACCTCGGTGCCGGCGCCGAGGACCGCATCCTTGATCCGGCAGAACGGCCCGATGCGCACGCCGTCGCCGAGCTCGACGCGCCCCTCGAAGACCACGTCGACGTCGATCTCGACGTCGCGGCCCACCTGCACGCTGCCGCGGATGTCCACGCGCGCCGGGTCCGCCACCCGCGCGCCGGCCTCGCACAGCGCGCGCACCTGGCGCAGCTGGAACGCGCGCTC
>JAFLEC010000262.1 GCA_017302095.1 Lysobacterales bacterium
GTCGTCCGCGAAGTAGCGGCGCGCGATCCGCAGCGCCGGCACCGGCCGCGCCTTGGTCTCGATGTCGACGCCGACCACGCCGGTCGGCACCCACGCCAGCAGCAGCGCATCGCCGCTGTGCGACCAGCCGATGTCGCCGAGCCCCGCCGCCAGGCGCGGGCGTCCGCGCAGGTCGCGATGCAGTCCGCGTGCAACGTCCGCCCCGGCGATGTCGCGCAGCCAGTCGCGCGCGACGGCGAACGCATCGTGCGGACGCGGCATCCAGCGCAGCTGCAGGTCGGCGTTCGAGGCGTCGGGTTCCATCGTCACCTCAGGTGAACATGGCTGAACGTTGCCCGCAAGCAGGGTTCGTGAAGACACCGCCGTCACGCCCGGGTTCGGAGACTCAATCCACCCCACGGCGGCGCAGGCATCGAAGCCCTTCGACGCGGGCGCCAACCCCGAAACACACCACACCAGGAGGCACACCCATGAATTTCCTCATCATGCTGATCGTCGGCGGCATCGCCGGCTGGCTCGCGAGCATGGTCATGCGCACCGATGGCCAGCAGGGCATCATCCTCAACGTCGTCGTCGGCATCATCGGCGGCTTCCTGGGCGGCTTCCTGCTGCCGATGGTCGGCCTGAGCTTCGGCGGCTGGGTCGGCTACCTGGTCACCGCCCTGATCGGCGCGATCGTGCTGCTCGCCATCGTCAACCTGTTCCGTCGCGGCCGCGTGCGCTGAAGCGCGGTTCGACACGGATGTCACGAACGGGCCCGGCATTGCCGGGCCCGTTTCGTTTGGGGCGCCTACGCCAGCGCGACCCAAGCCGGCGCGTGGTCGCTGGCGCGCTCCCAGGTGCGCGGCGTGCGGTCGATGCCGGCGCCCGCGGTGGCGCCGCGTAGCGCGTCCGACACCAGGGTGAGGTCGATCCGCAGGCCGAGGTTGCGGCGGAACGCCGCCTGCCGGTAATCCCACCAGCTGAACAGGCCGGCGTCGTCGTGGTGCAGGCGGAAGCCGTCGTGCAGCCCGAGCCCCAGCAGCTTCCGCAGCGCGGCGCGCTCGGCGGTGGAGGTGAGGATGTGATCGTCGTTCCACACCGCCGGATCGTGGACGTCGCGGTCGTCGGGGGCGATGTTGAAGTCGCCCAGCACCACCAGCCGCGGATGGCGTTGCAGTTCGTCCGCCACCCAGTCGTGCACGGCCTCCAGCCAGCGCAACTTGTAGGCGTACTTGTCGGTGCCGAGGTCCTGCCCGTTGACCACGTACAGGTTGACGATGCGCACGTCGTCCACGGTCGCGGCGATCGCCCGCGCCTGCGCGTCCTCGAAGCCGGGGATCGCGACCTGCACCTCATCGAGACTGCGGTCGCGCGCCAACAGGGCGACGCCGTTGTAGGTCTTCTGCCCGTGGAACACGCTGCGGTAGCCGAGCTCGGCGAGCGCGGCGTCGGGGAAGCGGTGGTCCTCGAGCTTGGTTTCCTGCAGGCCGACCACGTCCGGCGCGAAGTCCTGCAGCCACTGCTGCAACTGCGGCAACCGCACGTTCAGCGAATTGACGTTCCAGCTGGCGATCTTCATGCGCGGCATCCTAGTCGATGCCGCCGGGCACCGCTCAGCGGATGATGAGGTCGAGCAGCCACTTCGCGCGGCTGTACGGCGGCTTCAGCAAGTCGCCGCCGGTCATGCGCGCCTGCCAGAACACCGGCAACTGCTTGCTCATCGCATCGAAGCCGGCGCGCGCGTGGTAGGCGCCCATGCCGCTGGGGCCGACCCCGCCGAACGGCAGGTTGCCGACCGCGAAGTGGAACAGGGTGTCGTTGACCGACACCCCGCCGGCCAGCGTGCGCGCGAGGATGCGCTCGACCGTCGCCGCGTCGTGGCTGAAGGGATACAGCGCCAGCGGCCGGTCGTGCGCGTTGACGTAGGCGATCGCCTCGTCGAGCGTGCGGTACGACTTCACCGGCAGCAGCGGCCCGAAGATCTCCTCCTGCATCACCTTCGCGTCGTCGCCGGGTTCCAGCAGCACGGTCGGCGGCATCACCCGCGATGCCGGGTCGGCGCGGCCGGCCAGCACCTCGATCGCGATGCCGCGCGTTGCGGCATCGTCCAGGTAGCCCTGCAGGCGCGCGTACTGGCTGTCGTTGACGACGCGGGTGTAGTCCGCGAGGTTGGACAGGCCGGCGCCGTAGCGCGCGTGCGCTTCCGCGCGCAGCGCCTTGACGAAGGCATCGCGCTTGCCGGCCGGCACCAGCACGTAGTCGGGGGCGATGCAGGTCTGCCCGCCGTTGAACCACTTGCCGGTGGCGATGCGCGCCGCCGCTTTCTCGATCGGATAGTCGTCGGCCACGATCGCCGGCGACTTGCCGCCCAGTTCCAGGGTGAGCGGGGTCAGGTTCGGCGCCGCCGCCGCCATCACCTTGCGCCCGACCGCCGTGGAGCCGGTGAACACCAGGTGGTCGAACGCCAGCCCGGCGAACGCGGCGCCGACGTCGGCACCACCCAGCGCCACCGCGACCCGCTCCGGCGGGAACACCTCGGCGAGCAGGCTGCGCAGGAAGGCGGACGTGCGCGGGGTGTGCTCCGAGGGCTTCAGGTACACGTGGTTGCCGGCGGCGATCGCGGTCGCCAGCGGGATCAGCGCGAGGTTGACTGGGTAGTTCCACGGCGCGATCACCCCGACCACGCCCAGCGGCGACGGGCGCAGCTGCGCGCGCGCGGGCAGGAAGCGCCAGCCCACCCCGACCCGCCGCGGCTTCATCCAGCCGCGCAGGTGGCGCAGCAGGTGGTCGATGTCGTTGAGCACGGTCATGCCGTCGGCGATCCGGCTTTCGTCGCGCGAGCGGTGGCCGAAGTCGGCGGCGACCGCGTCCGCCATCTCGTCGAGGCGCCGCTTGAGGGCGTCGCGCAGC
>JAFLEC010000263.1 GCA_017302095.1 Lysobacterales bacterium
ACCGGCCGCGGATGCCCGCGCTGGCGGCATGGGCGATGGCGGGGTTCTGGTACTTCTTCCTGTTCGCGCTGCAGGTGATGTACGAATTGCCGCTGGCGGTCGCCGTGCTCGGCGGGCTGCTGGCGCGGTGCCGGCGTCGCGGCGAGGCCTGGGTGCCGTGGTGGCCGGGCGTGGCGCTGGCGATCGGTTTCGGCCTGCTGGCGAAGGGCCCGGTGGTGCTGCTGCACCTCGGCATCCCGCTGCTGGCGGCGCGCTGGTGGCATCCGCTGGCGCAGCGCGAGGGCGCCGCTTTCGCCAGGCGCGCCACTGTGGCGGTGCTGGCCGGCATCGGCCTGTTCGCGCTGTGGCTGGTGCCGGCGCTGGTGCTGGGCGATCCGCAGTACCGCGAGGCCCTGCTGGTCACCCAGACCGCGGGCCGGATCAAGGACAGCTTCGACCATGCCGAGCCGTGGTGGTGGTACGCGCCGCTGCTGCTTGCGCTGATGGCGCCGTGGTGGTGGTCGGGCTGGTGGTGGCGGCAGGCGCCGGCGCTGTGGCGGGAGTCGCGCCACCGCTTCGCGTGGATCTGGCTGGTCGGCATGGTGCTGGCCTTCAGCCTGATCAGCGGCAAGCAGCCGTACTACCTGCTCCCCGATTTCGCGGCGTTCTCCCTGCTGCTGGCGGCGGCGGCGGACGCGCGCCCGCGGCTGGGGGCGGTCGGTGGCATCGCGGTCCTTGCGTTGGGCGGACTCATGCTCGGCGCGCGGGTGCTGGCGGTGCGCATCGACCAGCCGTTCCCGCCGGAACTGTTGGCCAGCGTGCCGGTGGGGGGCGCCGCCCTGGTGGCGATCGGCATCGCGATGCTGCGCTGGCGCAGCCTGCCGGCGCAGGCATTGGGCGTACTGCTGGCGTTCGCGGTGTTGCACGCGGCCGCGACGCCGCTGCTCAAGGCGCAGTTCGACTTCACCCCGACCGCGCGCCTGCTGGGCGACGCCGAACGCGTCGGCACCCGCATCGCGTTCCTCGGCGAATACCAGCTGCAGTTCCATTTCGCCGGGCGCCTGCACGCGCCGGTCGCGGTGCTTGACGAAGCCAACGCACGCCGCTGGGCCGAGGCGCATCCGCGCGACCTCATCGTGGTCAATACCCGCGAGGCGTGGGACGCGATGGGCACTCAGCCGGTGCACCAGCAACGCTGGCGCACGCGTTGGATCCAGGTCTGGCGGGCGGGCGAATGGCGCGCGCTGCCCGCGCAGCAGCTACCACTGCAGCCGACGGCGGGCCAGTTGCGTTACCAACCGCGCTGACAACGCCTCGGCCGCCGCGTGCGGCAAGTGGCGCAGGTGCAGCGGCGGACCGAACGGGGTGGCGCCGGCGGTGTCCAACAGCAGGCTGGCGCTGCCCATGCGACGGTCGAGTGGCGACCGCGACAGGCGGACCGCCTGCAGCTTGTCGATCTCGGCGACATTCCAGGTCTTCCCCAGCCAGCCGCTGCGCCAGGCCACCAGCCGGCCGTTGCAGGCCCAGCCGCAGGCGTCGGCGATCCGTCGCGCACGCCACAGTTGCAGCGGCACGGCGAACAGCCCGAGCGCGCCCCAGGCGCCGAAGCGCACCACCAGCAAGGCGGTCGCGAGCAGTACGACGACCAGGCCCGGCAGTGCGACCCGCCACCACGCGCCGCGATGCAGCGGCTGCCAGTCGAGGCTGCCCCAGCCCATGTCCGGCAGGAAATGCGCCAACAATGCATCGCAGCGCGCGGGGGTGGCGATCGGGGCGATGTCCTTCAGCGCGTGCACGCCGGGTTCGCGCCCGCGCTGGCCGCTGGCGGTGTCCACCCGCAGGCTGCGGCGGTCGAACCAGCGGTGCAGCACGCCCTCGCGCAGCGACCAGGCCTGGATGCGGCGGCGCCTGGCCGAGGCACGCGAGCGCGCAAGCAGGCCGCGTTCGACCAGGATGCGGCCGTCGTCCTCGCGCAGGGCGAAGCCGTGGTACTGCAGGATCGCCAGCGCCACCGACAGCAGGCGCACCAGCACCAGCGCCGCGACCAGCAGCGTCACCGTCGCCAACCCGATCGCCAGCGGGCTGTCGTGGGCATGCGCGCCGATGGTCCGGGTCAGCCAGCCGAACGCGAGCCTGCCCCAGCGTTCGACCACCACTTCGAACACGTCGCCACCGGCTTGCGCCAGCACGCCGAAGGCCGCGGCCACCACCAGCATCCCGCGGTTCGAGATCAGGCCCAGGCGCACCAGTTCCGAAGTGGGCAGCGTGAGCAACGGCGGCACGGCCTCGGCGCTTGCGACCGCATCGCCATCGGCCTGCCCGCGCCCGCGGACCAGCGCTTCCAGCGCCAGCGCCTGGTCCATCCGCAGGACCCGCATCTGCGCCTCCGGCTTCACCCCGCCCGCCGATTCCAGGCGCACCTCGGCGACCCCCACCAGGCGGTGCAGCAGCGACTGCTGGAGGCTGACGTTGTGGATCCGCGCGAACGGGATCTCGCGCCGGCTGCGGTGCAGCCAGCCGCTGCGGATGGTGATGGCGTCGCGCCCCAGCTGGTAGCGATAGGTGAAGTACTGCGCCAGCGAGGTCGCGACCAGGGCGCCCATCGCGGCCAGGCCCCACAGGTCGTTTCGGTCGCCGCGGCCGGCGAACAGCAGCACCAGCAGCGGGACGATGAACTGCTTGAGCTGCGCGATCAGCACGAACAGCCATGACAGCGGGTGCAGGCGGTGTTCGCGGCCGTCGTGCGGCAGCACGGCCGGATCGGGGTCGGGGCGGTCCATCGTTACAGCGCGTCCCCGGCGTCGTCGAGCTGCCGCGCCAGCGCATCGCGCAGGCGCTCGGCGTCGGCCTCGTCCAGCCCGCGCACGGTGATTCCGCTCAGGTGCACGGCGGCGGTGTGGACGACCAGCGTCG
>JAFLEC010000264.1 GCA_017302095.1 Lysobacterales bacterium
GACCGGGGGGGCAGGCATGGGCCGGACGGCTTCCATGTCGCGGAGTCTGCGCGATCGGCAGCGCGACCCCTGCTGCGGCGCACCATGCAACCTTTTCCGTTCAGCCGGCATCCACGCTATAGTCCGTGTTGGGATCGTGCCTCTGCCGCACGCCCGCCCCTCTCCGTGGTGACCTCCATGATGCTGCCCGCCCGTCGCTTCCGCCCGGCCATGCTCTGCTTCGCGCTGCTGTGCGCGTGCGGCGCCGCATCCGCCACTGACGGTCGCCACATGGCCGCGGACGGCAGTGGCAGCTGCCCGGAGGGCGACACTGCCGCAGCCACGCCCGCGGATCGCGCCGAGGACCCGGAAGCCGACCCCGCGAATGCCGCCGCAGCCGCGCGCAAGACGCCGAAGTCGAAGCCGGCGGTCGCGCCGCGCGCCACCGGCACCCGCCCAGCGGCGCCGCGCTGGCACAGCTTCCTGCCCGGGATGTTCCGCTGAGCGATGCGTGCGGGGTGCTGGTCCGCCTGACCCCGCGATGATCTGGCCGTTCCGGCGGCGCACCGCCGCACCCGACCTCGACCCCGTCCTCTGGCGCCAGGCTGCCGCCGGCCTGCCGTGGCTGCGCAACATCGACGACGCGCGCGCGGCGAAGCTGCAAGCGCTGGTCGCCGGCTTCCTCGCCGGCAAGTCGATGACGCCACTGCACGGGCTGCGCCTGAACGACGTGCAGCGGATGCGCCTGGCGATGCTGTGCTGCCTGCCGCTGCTGGAATTCGGGCGCGAGGGCCTGCACGGCTGGCGCGAACTGCTGGTGTACCCGGACGCCTTCCGCGTGCAGCGCAGCCACCAGGATGCGCACGGCGTGCTGCACGAATGGGACGACGAACTGATCGGCGAGGCGTGGGAACACGGCCCGGTGATCCTGTCCTGGGCGGACGTGCGCGCGGACATCGCGGCGCCGCGCGACGGCTTCTGCGTGGTGGCCCACGAAATCGCGCACAAGCTCGACGCCCTCGATGGCGCGATGGACGGCACCCCGCCGCTGCCGCGCGACTGGCAGAAACAGTGGGCCTCCGATTTCCAGCGCGCCTACGACGCGCTATGCGAGGAGGTCGATGCCGGCCGCGAGAGCGCCATCGACGACTACGCGGCCGAATCGCCGGAAGAATTCTTCGCGGTCTGCACCGAATACCACTTCAGCGACCCACGGCGCCTGCGCGACGCCATGCCCGAGGTGGCGGCGCACCTGCAGCGGTTTTACGGAATGCCGCTGCTGGCCTAGGGCGGCGGCAGGGCGATCTTGGCCACGCGGGCCTCGCCCATGGCAAGGCTTCGCCGCTCGATCCAGTCCTCCGCGACTGACTCCGCGGTCGCGGGCCATCCATGGCCCGCTCGAATCCTTGCCATGGGGCACGCCCGCGTGTTCGGGACTTCAGGCAACCACGCGCCTACAACCCCGGTGGCAACACGATCTCGAACTTCGCGCCGCCGAGTTCGGCCGAACGCGAGACGTGCAACTCGCCGCGGTAGCTCTTGACGATGTCCTGCACGATCGCCAGGCCGATCCCGTGGCCCTGCACGCGCTCGTCGCCGCGCACGCCACGCTGCAGCACGTGCGCGATGCGGTCCTCGGCGATGCCGGGGCCGTCGTCCTCGACCGAAATCGACAGGCCGGGACGCCGACCCGCGCTTTCGATGCCCTCCGCGATGGTCAGCAGGACGCGCGCGCGCGCCCACTTGAACGCGTTCTCCAGCAGGTTGCCCAGCAGTTCCTGCAAGTCGCCGACCTCGCCGTGGAAGCGGGCCTGCGGGGCGATCTCGAACTCGCACAGCACGCGCTTGCCGGCGTAGACCTTCTCCAGGCCGGTGACGATCTGCTCGGCGTGCGGCTCGATCTCGATCGGCGCGGCGAACAACTGGTGGCCGGAGCGCGCGGCGCGCGCCAACTGGTAGGACACCAGGTCGTTCATGCGCCGCAACTGGGTGTCCACTTCGGCGCGCAGTTCGTCGTCGCCCGCACCGCTGTCGAGGCGGGTGCGCAGGACCGCCAGCGGCGTCTTCAGGCTGTGCGCGAGGTCGGCCAGGGTGTTGCGCTGGCGGTCCAGGTTCTCGCGCTCGCTCTCGATGAAGGCGTTGATGCTGGCGGTCAGCGGCTCCAGTTCGCGCGGGTGGGCCTCGCTCATGCCGGACGCGTGTCCTGCCTGGACACGCTTGAGGTCGGCGATCACGTCGCGCAGCGGGCGCAGGCTCCAGCGCAGCACGAGCATCTGCAGGAGCAGCAGGACGAGGCCCGCACCGCCCAGGTTGAGCCAGAGCGCGGAGCGGAACGCCCCAAGCTGACGGCCCAGCGCAGTGGTGTCCTCCAGTACGTACACGGTGTACGGCACTTCGGTGCCATCGGCGCGGGTCGCGTCGACCAAGCCGATCCCGTAGCGGTAGACCTCACCCGCCTGGCCGTTGATCTGGGTCAGCGGCAGTGGTCCTTCGAAGACCTGTTGGCGCGCGGCGAGCATCGATGCCGGCGGCAGGCGCGGGCCCTGTGCGGACTCCGACTCCCAATTCCGGCTCGGTAGCACGATCTGCGCATACAGCCCGCTTCCCGGGCGCTTGAAGCGCGGGTCGGGCGGGTCGTATGGCGGGATGACGCTGCCATCGCGGGCGAAGTCGCTGCTCGCGTAGGCGAGCGCATAACTGTGAAGGCGCTCGCGCATGCCGCTCTGCGCGGTGCTGAGGAACGCACGGTCCAGCGCGAAGCCGGCCAGCGCGAGGAATGCGACCAGCCCCAGGCTCGCCGCCCACAACTGGCGCGACTGCAGCGAGCGCGGCTGCGCGATGCGCAGACGACGCGGGCGCGGCTGGTCGGCCGCGCCCGTGGGCTTCGGGGGATCGACGGCGGGCGCCGGGGT
>JAFLEC010000265.1 GCA_017302095.1 Lysobacterales bacterium
GATCGCGACGACCGCGCCGCACCAGGCCAGCGTGCGCAGCAGCGGCGGTGCCAGCGGGCGCACCGGGCGCGCCTGCGCAGCCAATTGTTCGATCAGTCGATCGGTATCACCGCGCATCGTCGTCTCCTTGCAATGCCCGCCGCAGCGCCTTCAACGCGCGATGGCTGGCGACCTTCAGCGCGCCGGCGCGCTGGCGTCCATGTGCCTCGGCCTCGCGCAACGAGAGTTCCTGCAGGTGCAGCAGCCGCACCGCATCGCGCTGGCCGGGGCTGAGGCCAGCCACCGCCGCGTGCAGGCGCTCGCCGCGCTGCGCCCGTTCGAGGCGTTCCAGCGGATCGGGGGCGTCGTCCGCTTCGGCCTCCAGCGCCATCGCATCGCCAACCCGCAGGCCCTCGCGCCGGCGGCGGCGCAGGATGTCGATGCAGCGGCGGGTGGCGATGGTCGACAGCCACGGCTTGAACGGGCGCCCGGGTTCGTAGGTATGGCGCACGCCGTGCACCACCAGCAGGATCTCCTGCACCGCGTCCTCGGCATCCTCGTGGCCGAGCATGCGCCGCGCGATCGCCCGCAGCCACGGACCGATGGCCTGCAACAACGCGCGATAGGCCTGATGGTCGCCGGCCTGCGCACGCGCCATCCACGCGCCCCAATCGTCAGGCGCGTCGCTGGATGCATCGGCATCGATCGAAGGCGGCATCGGTCGGCGGGAAGCCGGGTGGCGGACGACGACACCCATCATGCACCGTTGCGCGGGACCCATGCGGCGACGCACCGATCGAGCGCGAACCGGCCGCCGCCATAGGCGATGAGCTGCAGCGCCGCTGCCGCCCACAGCGCGTGGGTCGGGAACGCCAACGGATACACGAACAGCTGGATCACCAGGGTCATGCCGAGGATGCCCAGCGCGGCCACGCGCGTGCCAAGCCCGAACAGCAACAGCAGCGGCAGCACGTGCTCCGCGGTGGCCGCCATCAGCGCGGCCCAGTCGGACGGCAACAACGGCAGCGCATACTCGCTGCGGAACAGTTCGAGCGCGGATTCGCTGACGTGCGGCCAGCCCCACCGCACCTGCAGGCCCAGCGGATCCAACACCAGTCCCTCGACCTTGGTCTGGCCCGACAGCCAGAAGGTGAAAGCCAGGCCGATTCGCGCGAGCAGGGCGATGGCTTCGTTTACCAGCGTGGTCGCCGCGCGTGCGCGGCGGGGGTCGAGTGAAGGGATCATGCCTGCTCCGTGAAGTGCTCGATGAGGTCGATGACGATGCCGTCGCCGGCGAGATGGGCGAGCAGCACGCCGACGGCATCGGCAGGCAAGCCGGACAACGCATGCAGCAGCGGCTCGCCCGCGTGCAGGGCATCGAGGGCCGAGGCGCAACCGGGCGGCAACGCCACGACCTGCACCAGGCCATCGTCGTCACGCCACAGCAGGGCGTCCTGTGCACGCTCGGGATCGAGGCCGTCGAGATCGGCAAGCTCGGGCCGCTCGGCGCGGATGTGCGCCTGCCAGAGATCGACCGCCGCATGCCTGCAAGCCAGCCATGTGCAGGCGGGATGCAAACGCAGGCGCGCACCGGCGAGGCGCTGCGGATCCGCCTGCAGGTCGCGCCACGCCGCCACATCGAGCGCCGTCGCATCGGCCGCATGGAACACGCGCAGGCAGGCGGCCTCGAGGCGGGCGACATCGGCGAGGTAGCGCACGGCGTCGGGCAACGGCGTGGTGGCCAGGAACGCCGGGAACACCTGCACATGCTCGGCCAGCACCGGCGTCCGCGGCGGGATGGCGCGGGCGCATTCGCGCGCGGCATGCGCGAAGCAGTCGGCACCGACCAGCGCGCGCACCACCGGGTAGGCATCTTCGAACGCGCGCAGCAGCGCCTGCGTGGTGTTGTTGCGATGCACGGCGTAGCGATGTTCGCGCGCAGCGTCATCGACGGCATGCAGCACGGCCGGGGCTGGCAGCACGGGCTGCAGCAGCCCGGCGGCGAAGGCGGCATGCGCGCTCATGCCGCGGACGCCAGCAAGGTGTCGCGCAGGCAGGCATCGGCGATCGCCGCCTGTGCGCGCAACACGGGATAGTCGGGGACGTCGGTGTCCCATTCGATCAGCGTCGGCATCGGTCCGATCCGCGCCAGCACCTCGCGGTACAGCGCCCAGACCGCGTCCGCGACCTGCGAGCCGTGGTCGTCGATCAGCAGTTCGCCGCCGTCGGCATCGGCGACCACCGCATGCCCGGCCAGGTGGACCTCGCCGACCGCATGCAGCGGCAGCGCGGCGAGGTAGGCCCGCACGTCGCGCCGGTGGTTGCGGCAGCTGACGTAGGCGTTGTTGACGTCGAGCAGCAGGCCGCACCCGGTGCGCTGCACGACCGCGTGCAGGAAGCCGGGCTCGTCGTGATCGCCGCCGGCAAAGGCGACGTAGGTGCTCGGATTTTCCAGCAGGATCCGCCGGGCGAGCGCTTCCTGCGCCTGCGCGACGTGCGCGCAGACGCGCGCGAGGGTGGCGGCGTCGTCGCGCAGCGGCAACAGGTCCGGATAGTGGATGCCGCCATGGCTGGACCAGGCCAGGTGCTCGGAGAATTGCGCCGCGGGGTGCCGCGCCAGCAAGCCGCGCAGCCGCGCGAGGTGCGCGCGGTCCGGCGGGTCCATCCCGCCGATCGACAACCCGACACCATGCACCGACAGCGGCAGGCGCTCGCCGACCGCTGCCAGTTGCCGATGCGGCAGGCCGCCCGCACCGAGATAGTTCTCCGCATGCACCTCCACGAATCCCGGCGGCGCAGGGTCGTCCAGCAGGGCGCGGAGGTGTTGCGGCTTGAAGCCGATCCCGGCCCGCACGGGCAGGCCGGGGCCGGGCGCGCCGGCGTGGGGGGAGGCAGG
>JAFLEC010000266.1 GCA_017302095.1 Lysobacterales bacterium
CGCGCAGCGCGCCTTCCCACGCCTCGGCGCGTGCATCGTCGAGCCCGGCCACCACCACGTCCACGCGCGCCGCGCGCCAACGCTGCAGCGCCCAGGCCTGGGCCTCCAGCGCGGCCTGCTGGGCGGGATCCGGGCCGGGCGCGTCGTCCGTTGCCGGCGCGATCGGGATCGGCGGCAAGCCCTGCAGCGCCGGCACCACCAGCAGCGGCGAGTCGCCCTCCTGCCGACTTGCGTTGATCTCGCGTTCGATCCGCTGCGCCCTCGGGAGCGGCACCCGCGCCTCGGCGGCCAGCTGCAATTCCCAGTGCGTTCCATCGCTGCTGCGCTGGAGCTTGCCGAGGTAGGGCAGCAAGGCGGCGGAGATGCGCGCCTGCTGCGCCAGCGCGGCCTGCTGGCGTTGCGTGCGCAGGCTTTCGGCGTCCTGCAGGGCCAGCACGCTGCGCTTGAGTTCGGCGAGCGTGCCCTGTTCGCGCGCGACGGTGGCGTCGTCCGCGGTCAGCACCTCGCGCACGCGCACCGAGACCGGCCGCCCCAGGCGCCCCTCCAGCGCGCGCTGCAGGCGCGCCTCCATGCCGCCGGCATGCGCCGGCACCAGCATCACCGCGTCCACCGCGACCGCCTCGGTGGCGGTGTCCACGCGCAACGCCGAGACCCGGCCGTTGATCCCGGCTGCGGCGGCATCCAGGGTGGTGCGCACCGCGAGTTCCGTTTGCGACTGCACCGCGATCCGCTTCAGCGCCAGCCCCAGCGGGATCGACAGCAGGACGAAGGTGGCGACGATCAGCGCCGCCTGCCACGCCGACTGCTTGGGCGTGTCGGCGCCGCCGAAGCCGTACCAGCGGGCGACGATGGTGGCCGACAACGCGATTGCCAGCAGGTTGGTCATGAACAGGAACGCGGCGCCGCCGGCGATGTCCCAGTTCGCCACCGCGATGCCGAAGCCGACCACCGCCAGCGGCGGCATCAGCGCGGTGGCGATCGCCACGCCGACGATGGTCTCGCCCTTGCGGGTGATGGTGGCGTACGCACCGGCGAGGCCGGACAGCACCGCCACCAGCAGGTCGAAGAAGGTCGGCCGGGTGCGCGCCAGGATTTCGCTGGTGGCCTCCTGCAGCGGCGACAGCCACACCAGCGGCACCGCGATCGCCAGCGCCAGCGCCACCCCCACGCCCAGCGTGCGCAGCGACTCGCGCACGGTGCGCAGGTCGAAGGTGGCCAGGCCCATGCCGAGGCTGATGATCGGGCCCATCAGCGGCGAGATCAGCATCGCGCCGATGATCACCGCGACCGAGTTCTGCAGCAGCCCGAGCATCGCGATGCCGCAGGCCATCACCACCATGAAGGCGTAGCGCGGCCCGAGCTCCGCGCCATCGTGCACGTGCTGCAGCACCGCGACGCGGTCGACGGTGTCGACCAGGCGGGTCTTGCGCCAGTGGCGGGCCCAGCGCCACCAGGCGGCCGGGCGTGCGGGATCGTGGGTGGTCGCGTTCATCCCCGCAGGATAGCGGCGGCCGTGGCGCCGCGGCGAGGCTCAGGCGGCGTCGCGCATCCCGCCTTGGGCGCGGCGCAGCAGCATCCGCCGCAGGTGGTCCTGGACCAGCCCCAGGCTGGCGATCGGCGCCGCCGGTTCGGCCGACTCCAGCACCCGCACGCAGGCGTCGCGGAAGTCGTGGGCCAGTGCCGCCACGTCAGCGCCGCCCAGCGGGCGTAGGCTGCGCACGACGCGCGCCAGCAGGTCCAGGTGTTCCGGCATCGGCGTGGTGCCGGCATCGCGGCGGACCACGTCGACGGCGTCGTCGACCGCGGCGATGGCCTGTCGCCATTCGTCGGCGCTGGCATGGAGCGTGTGGGCGGGCATCGGCGATCCTGCGGGTGGGGCCAGCGCAGGATCGGCAGGGCGGCGTGATGCCCCGGTGAGAGCCTCAGACGTCGCCGTCGGTGGGCCAGCCTTCGCCGCTGCCGCGCTGGAACACGCGGTCGGAATCGAGCATGTCGCCGGCCGGGATCGAGCCCTGTGCCGCCAGCCGCGCATAGAGCGGGGTGAAGTCGGGGCGGGTGGCGTCCATCAGCTGCTCGAAGCTGTCGATGACGAAATAGGTCTTCTGGTAGCTGTCGATGCGGTAGCGCGTGCGCATGATCCGTTCGAGGTCAAAGCCGATCCGGTTGGGCGCGGCGCTCTCCAGGCAGTGGATGGACTCGCCCTTGGAACTGACGATGCCGCTGCCGTAGATGCGCAGTCCGTCGTGCTGCCGGATCAGCCCGAATTCGACCGTGTACCAGTAGAGCCGGGTCAGGTTGGTCAGCGCATCCTGGCCGAGGCCATGGGCCTTCACGCCGCCGCGGCCGTAGGCCTGCATGTAGTCGGCGAACGCCGGGATCATCAGCAGCGGCACGTGCCCGAACAGGTCGTGGAAGAGGTCGGGTTCCTCGATGTAGTCGAGCTGGTCGGGGCGGCGGATCCACCAGCTCACCGGGAAGCGACGGTTCGCCAGGTGGTCGAAGAAGTCGAGTTCCGGCAGCAGGCCCTCCACGCCGACGATGGTCCAGCCGGTCGCGGCTTCGAGCACGGCGTTGAGCTCGTCGAAGCGCGGGATGCGGTCGGGGCTCATGCCCATCATGTCCTGCGCCCGCAGGAATTCGTCCGAGGCGCGGCCGACCAGCAGGTCGCGCTGGCGCTGGTACAACGCCTGCCAGACGCCGTGGTCGATGTCGCTGTAGTCGTCCCAGGGCTGGTCGACCACGCCGGTGGCGTAGACCGGGACCTTGCCCTTGTCGGTGACAATGTTCTCGAGGCGCGCGGGCTTGGCGTTCATGTCCCGAGTTTACGCCGGCGCCCCCGCGCCGGCTTGATCGCGGTCAGCCGTCGCGGCA